>NZ_JAKUEU010000030.1:0-58729 GCF_022663075.1 Bacillus cereus group sp. BfR-BA-01441 | reverse complement strand
GTAAGATCCCTGAAAGATGATCAGGTTGATAGGTTCGAGGTGGAAGCATGGTGACATGTGGAGCTGACGAATACTAATAGATCGAGGACTTAACCATATAATATGTAGCAATGTTATCTAGTTTTGAAGGAATATGCCTTCATAGTTTGGTGATGATGGCAGAGAGGTCACACCCGTTCCCATACCGAACACGGAAGTTAAGCTCTCTAGCGCCGATGGTAGTTGGGACCTTGTCCCTGTGAGAGTAGGACGTCGCCAAGCAACTAAACACGAGTCAAATGACTCGTGTTTTTTCGTGTTTTCTTTTATAATCCATAGTAATTAAAAAAATATGCTTAAATAATTACTATTTTGATTAAATGCAGGGGAATGTGGCTAGGATAGTGAATAAGCAAAAGAGTTGCAAATTTTATTAATACGTATATAATTAAAGTCAAAGATAGTCAAAGTCAATAAAGGTGGCGGATAAATGAGAAATATATCTGATATCATTGAGCAATATCTAAAGCAAGTTATTGACTTAAGTAATAATAATGTGATTGAAATCAAAAGAAATGAGATTGCGGATCGATTCGAGTGCGTACCATCTCAAATCAATTATGTAATCAATACCCGTTTTACATTAGAAAGAGGATTTGTAGTAGAAAGTAAACGTGGTGGAGGAGGTTACATTCGCATTATAAAAGTCAAACTGCATGATGATATAGACATTATTGATCAAATGCTTCATATGATTGATCATAGCGTTGCACAAGGGAATGCAGAGAGTATGATTATACGTTTATTAGAAGAGGGAATCATAACAGGCCGTGAAGCAAAATTAATGTTAAGTGTACTAGATCGTTCTGTATTATCAATGGATATTCCTTCTCGAGATGAACTTAGGGCTCGAATATTATGCGCAATGTTAAGAACACTGAAATATAAATAAATACAGCTTTTGTAAAAGAATGATAATTAAGATAGGGCAGTTAAATATTGTAGAAGTTTTGAAAAAGAGCATGTACTTTTATCTGAGTGGATTAAGGAAAGAGGACAATCTAGTAATGTATGAAAAGTATCATGAGGTAGATCGTTCCTGTTGTAAAGGTGGGGATATTGATGACTTGTCAAAACTGTAATATAAGACCAGCAACTTTACATTATACAAAAGTAATCAACGAGAAGAAGGCGGAAGTTCATCTTTGTGAGCAATGTGCGGAGCAAAGTGGCTATACGTCTTTCTTTCAATCATCACAGTCTAACTTTTCATTTCATGATGTATTTGCTGGTTTATTACACGGTGAATCAACAATGTTTGGAGAAGGAAAAAACGGGTTTTCAAATACAAATACAGTAAGATGTCCAGATTGTAAGATGACATATGAACATTTTACAAAAGTGGGACGCTTTGGTTGTGCTTCTTGTTACGATACATTTAAAGGACACTTAAACCCATTGTTAAAGCGACTTCATGGTGGACATACAGAACATTGTGGAAAAATTCCGGAACGAATGGAAGGAAATATCCACTTAAAGAAAGAATTAGATGAACTAAAACTTATTCTGAAACAATATGTACAGAATGAGGAGTTTGAGAAAGCTGCTGAGGTAAGAGATGAAATTCGAGGGCTTGAAACTCAGCTTAGTGAGCATAGAGAGGGGGAGTAGTTCTATGTCACTGGACAAAATTATGAATGAAGCGATTAGTCCATGGATGAAGGGGGATGGCCCTGATTCTGATATTGTTTTAAGTAGTCGAATTCGTTTGGCTCGTAATTTTAAGCAATATCAATTTTCTACTATGCAAAACGAAGAGGAAGCTCAAAAGGTTCAAGAATTATTCAAAAAGAAATTTATAAATAAAGCGGTAGAGCCCTTTGGGAAGTTTGGACTATTAAAAATGAATGAACTAACTCCTCTTCAAAGGAGAGTTTTAGTCGAAAAGCATTTAATTAGTCCAAATCTAGCAGGGACCGAATATGGAGCATGTCTGTTATCAGAAAGCGAACACATTAGTGTGATGCTTAATGAGGAAGACCACATTAGGATTCAGTGCCTATTTCCAGGACTACAGTTATCAAAGGCGCTTCAAAGCGCCAATCAAATAGATAATTGGATTGAGAAAGAGGTTGAATATGCTTTTGATGAATCACTTGGATATATTACGAGTTGTCCTACTAACGTTGGTACAGGATTAAGAGCTTCTGTAATGATTCATTTACCAGGGCTGGTTTTAACAAAAAGAATTAGCCGTATTATACAAGTAATTCAAAAATTAGGTTTAGTAGTAAGAGGAATATACGGTGAAGGTAGCGAAGCGTTAGGTAATATATTTCAAGTATCAAATCAAATGACGTTAGGGAAATCCGAAGAAGATATTATTGCAGATTTAAAGAGTGTCATGCAGCAAATTATACAACAAGAAAAATTGGCCAGAGAATTAATTGTACAAAATTCGAGCATTGAGCTTGAAGATAAGGTTTATCGTTCTTACGGTATACTAGCAAACAGTCGTTTAATTCAATCTGCAGAAGCGGCAACTTGCTTATCGGATGTACGACTCGGTATTGATCTAGGATATATAAAAGGTATATCGAGAAATATTTTGACTGAGCTAATGGTTCTTACGCAACCTGGTATTTTACAACAATATGCAGGAGGACCTTTAGGACCAGAAGAAAGAGATTATCGAAGAGCAACCTTAATCCGTGAGCGATTACGTATTGAAAAAAACTAAGCGCAAGTAGGAGGCGATTTCTATGATGTTTGGAAGATTTACAGAAAGAGCACAGAAAGTATTAGCTTTATCTCAAGAGGAAGCAATTCGCATTGGGCATAATAACATTGGAACAGAACATATTTTACTTGGGCTTGTACGCGAAGGTGAAGGAATTGCAGCAAAAGCGTTAATTGCTCTTGGATTGAGCCCGGAGAAAGTGCAAAAAGAGGTAGAAGCGTTAATTGGACGTGGAACAGAAGCTTCTCAAACTGTACATTATACACCTCGTGCTAAAAAAGTTATTGAATTGTCTATGGATGAAGCGCGTAAGCTAGGACATTCTTACGTTGGAACAGAACATATTTTACTTGGCTTAATCCGTGAAGGTGAAGGTGTAGCGGCACGTGTATTAAATAATTTAGGTGTAAGCCTCAACAAAGCAAGACAACAAGTGTTACAACTTCTTGGAAGTAACGAAGCAAGTTCAGGTCACCAAGGTGGTTCATCGACAAATGCAAATACACCGACACTAGACAGTTTAGCGCGCGACTTAACAGTTGTTGCACGTGAGAATCGTTTGGATCCTGTTATTGGACGTAGTAAAGAAATTCAACGTGTAATTGAAGTGTTAAGCCGTAGAACAAAAAACAATCCAGTGTTAATTGGAGAGCCTGGTGTAGGTAAAACAGCAATTGCTGAAGGGTTAGCACAGCAAATCGTAAATAATGAAGTTCCTGAAACGTTAAGAGATAAGCGTGTTATGACACTAGATATGGGAACAGTGGTAGCTGGGACGAAATATCGTGGTGAGTTTGAAGATCGTTTAAAGAAAGTAATGGATGAAATACGTCAAGCAGGGAATATTATTCTATTTATTGATGAACTTCATACATTAATCGGTGCAGGTGGAGCAGAAGGTGCAATCGATGCATCGAATATTTTAAAACCATCTTTAGCACGCGGAGAATTACAATGTATTGGTGCGACAACTTTAGATGAGTATCGTAAATATATTGAAAAGGATGCAGCTTTAGAGAGACGTTTCCAGCCAATTCATGTTGATGAGCCGAGTCTAGAAGAATCAACTCAAATCTTGAAAGGGTTACGCGATCGTTATGAGGCGCATCACCGTGTGTCTATTACAGATGATGCAATTGATGCAGCTGTAAAACTTTCAGATCGTTATATTACGGATCGTTTCTTACCAGATAAAGCAATTGATTTAATTGATGAAGCTGCTTCAAAAGTTCGCTTGCGTTCTTATACAACACCACCAAACTTAAAAGAGCTTGAAGTGAAGCTTGAGGAAATTCGAAAAGAAAAAGATGCGGCTGTACAAAGTCAAGAGTTTGAAAAGGCTGCTTCCTTACGTGATATGGAACAACGCTTACGTGAGAAATTGGAAGATACAAAACGTCAGTGGAAAGAACAACAAGGAAAAGAAAATTCAGAGGTTACGGTAGAAGATATTGCAAATGTCGTTTCTACATGGACACGTATCCCTGTTTCTAAACTTGCACAAACAGAGACTGATAAATTATTAAACTTAGAATCCATTCTTCATGATCGTGTCATCGGTCAGGATGAAGCTGTAGTGGCTGTAGCGAAAGCTGTTCGTCGTGCAAGAGCAGGATTGAAAGATCCGAAACGTCCAATTGGTTCATTTATTTTCTTAGGGCCAACAGGTGTAGGTAAAACAGAATTAGCAAGAGCATTGGCAGAATCTATGTTCGGTGATGAGGATGCAATGATTCGCATTGATATGTCTGAGTATATGGAGAAACATTCAACTTCTCGCTTAGTTGGTTCTCCTCCAGGATATGTTGGGTATGAAGAAGGCGGACAATTAACAGAGAAGGTTCGTCGTAAGCCTTATTCAGTTGTCCTATTAGATGAAGTAGAGAAGGCACATCCTGATGTATTTAATATTCTACTACAGGTATTGGAAGATGGTCGTTTAACTGATTCTAAAGGACGTACAGTTGATTTCCGTAATACGATTGTTATTATGACGTCTAACGTTGGTGCTGAGGCGTTAAAACGTAACAAACATCTTGGGTTTAACGTACAAGATGAAAGCCGTGATTATTCGGATATGAAAGGTAAAGTAATGGATGAGCTGAAAAAGGCATTTCGTCCAGAATTCTTAAACCGTATTGATGAAATTATCGTATTCCATATGCTTGAGAAAAAACATATTCAAGAAATTGTGACTCTTATGGTAAATCAGCTAGTGAGTCGCTTAAAAGAACAAGAAATTGAATTGCACTTAACAGAAGGAGCGATTGCAGCTATTGCTGATAAAGGGTTTGATCGTGAATATGGTGCTCGTCCACTACGTAGAGCAATTCAGAAGCATGTAGAAGATAGACTATCGGAAGAACTTTTAAAAGGTGCTATTGAGAAAGGTCAAAAAGTTATCTTTGATGTAGAAGGGGAAACATTTGTCATTCATAGTGCTGAAAAGGTAAAATAAGTATAGACAAACTAAGAGGGCTACGAGATAGCCCTCTTTCTTGTACGAGAAGGTCAAATGTTTATAGATGAAAGCGAAGTGAAATATAAAAAGATATGGCTAAAAAGAAAACAAAATTCACATGTCAAGAGTGTGGTTATCAATCACCAAAATATATGGGTAAATGTCCAGGGTGTGGTCAATGGAATTCGCTTGTTGAAGAGATGGAACCCGTTGTATCATCCAGACGCCTAAATTATGCAAATGCAATTCAAACAGAAGTAACAAAACCAAGACGTCTTACAGAAGTAGAAACAAAGTCTGAGGCACGTATTGAAACAAAATTTCAAGAGTTTAACCGTGTACTAGGTGGCGGAATTGTAGATGGATCTTTAGTACTTATTGGTGGGGACCCTGGGATTGGAAAATCAACGTTATTATTACAGATTTCCTCGCAATTAGCAGATGCTTCATATGATGTATTGTATATATCAGGTGAGGAGTCAGCAAAGCAGATTAAACTTCGTGCAGATCGTTTACATGTAAATGGTAGTAATCTATTTGTTGTATCAGAGACAGATTTACAGCGTATTGCAGCACATATTGAAGAGATGAATCCTGCTTTTGTTGTTATTGATTCTATTCAAACGATACATTTACCTGAGGTGACATCAGCTCCTGGTAGTGTGGCGCAAGTACGTGAATGTACAGCAGAATTAATGAAACTTGCAAAAACAAAGGGAATCCCAATTTTCATCGTAGGACATGTGACAAAAGAAGGTGCAATTGCGGGACCGCGTATGCTAGAACATATGGTCGATGCAGTTCTTTACTTTGAAGGAGATCGACACCATACATATCGTATTTTACGAGCTGTAAAGAATCGTTTTGGTTCTACGAATGAAATGGGTATCTTTGAAATGAAAGAACTTGGCCTTGCAGAAGTCTTAAATCCTTCTGAAATTTTCCTTGAGGAAAGACCAGTTGGAGTTGCAGGTTCAACAGTAGTTGCCTCAATGGAAGGAACAAGACCAGTTTTAGTAGAAATACAGGCATTAATTTCCCCTACTAGTTTTGGAAATCCTCGAAGAATGGCGACAGGAATTGATCATAATCGTGTCTCGCTTATTATGGCGGTACTAGAGAAAAGAACAGGTTTACTATTACAAAATCAAGATGCGTATTTAAAAGTAGCTGGTGGTTTGAAATTAGACGAACCGGCAATTGATTTAGCTGTCGCCTTAAGTATAGCTTCAAGTTTTAGAGATAAATCTACGGCACCAACTGATGCGGTAATAGGAGAAGTTGGATTAACTGGAGAAATAAGAAGAGTATCAAGAATTGAACAACGTGTACAAGAAGCAGCTAAATTAGGATTTCAACGTGCTATCATTCCTAGAAAAAATTTAGGGGGATGGACAATTCCAGAGGGGATTGAGGTTGTAGGTGTTTCTAATTTGGGAGAAGCGCTTCGTTTGACATTAGGAGGCTAGGCTATGGAAGAAAATAAGCAACGTGTCAAAAGTATGATTAACATTTTACAGCTCGTGGCCCCAGGAACACCACTGCGCGAAGGGATAGATAATGTACTTCGCGCACAAACGGGGGGACTAATTGTTCTTGGGTATAATGAGCAGATTAAAAGCATTGTTGATGGTGGTTTTCATATTAATTGCGCATTCTCTCCTGCTAGTTTATATGAATTAGCAAAAATGGATGGAGCACTTATTTTAAATGAAACTGGAAGTAAAATTTTAATTGCAAACGCACAGTTAGTTCCAGATTCATCTATTGATTCTATTGAAACAGGTATGCGTCACCGAACAGCAGAGCGTGTAGCAAAGCAGACGGGCAGCCTTGTTGTGGCCATTTCACAAAGACGTAATGTAATTACGCTATATCAAGGGAACTTACGTTATACATTAAAAGATATAGGTGTCATTTTAACGAAGGCAAATCAAGCAATTCAAACGCTAGAAAAATATAAGGCTGTATGGAATGACGGCATTACGAATTTGGGTATTCTAGAATTTGAAGAGGTCGTTACAATGTCCGAGGTGGTTCACGTTTTACATAGTGTTGAAATGGTGCTGCGTATTAAAAATGAAATATTGAGCTATATTCATGAGTTAGGAACAGAAGGTAGGTTAATTCGTTTACAGCTTACAGAATTACTAGCTGATTTAGAGGCAGAGGCAGCATTGTTAATTAAAGATTATCACCAGGAGAAAACACAAGACCATCATCAAATCTTGAAAAAGTTACAAGATCTTGCAAATACACAACTTTTAGAGGATAGTGATTTAGTTAAATTGCTTGGCTATCCAGGACAAACAAGTTTAGAAGAAAGTGTGACACCTAGAGGGTACCGAATCACAAGCAAGATTTCTCGTGTTCCGCCACTTATTATCGAGAATTTAATTAATCGATTTAAAACATTGCAAGGTGTTTGCCGAGCAACTATTAATGAATTGGATGATGTGGAAGGAATTGGAGAAGTGAGAGCGAAGAAAATACGAGAAGGTCTAAAAAGAATTCAAGAGCATCTCTATATGAGTAGACACAATTAAGAATATTACATTGATTCTATAATATAACGACACTAGAACATTTTTGGTATATGATATGATATATTGGTAAATAAAACTATTTACAAAAAAACACGTCCGCTTTTGCATTCGGCGTTTTGATTAGCGAAACAATGGTTAATAATGAGTAGGAGGTGGTTGGATGTTAAAACGGATTGTACAGCTCTTCTTTTTAGTGATCGGGGGAGCGTTAGGGATTTACTTAATCCCAAAAATTATTAATGTATTAGATATCGGTGCGGTTCCTTTGTTGGAAGGATCGTATGTTCGTGCAATTATTGGTGCAATTATTTTATTTTTAACAACATTTTGGCTTGTAGATTATATTGTTCAACTTATTAAGCATATTGAAGAGGCTCTTGTAAAGGCGCCTGTAGCAGATGTTTTATTTGGTACATTAGGATTAATCTCTGGTCTTATTGTTGCATATTTAATTTTGATACCAATTCGTGAATTTACAATTCCAGTTATTAGTACGGTGTTGCAAGTGTTCTTCACCCTTTTACTTGGATATTTAGGATTCCAAGTAGGATTTAAAAAGAGGAATGAATTGCTAGGATTATTTACATTACCCCAACGCGGAGGTAAGAAGAAAAACAATAGTGAGAATGAAGAGGTAGAGGTCGAAGCAGAAAAATCTACGACTCATTGGAAAATTCTCGATACGAGTGTAATTATTGACGGACGTATTGCAGATATTTGCCAAACAAAGTTTTTAGAAGGAACAATTGTCATTCCGCAATTCGTATTAGAAGAGCTTCAGCATATTGCCGATTCTTCAGATGCTTTAAAGCGTAATCGTGGCCGCAGAGGGCTAGACATTTTAAATCGTATTCAAAAGGAGATGCCAATTCCGGTAGAAATTTATGAAGGCGATTTCGATGATATCCAAGAAGTAGATAGCAAGCTTGTAAAGTTGGCAAAAATCACTGGTGGAACTGTAGTAACAAACGATTTCAATTTAAACAAAGTTTCTGAATTACAAGGGGTTACGGTGTTAAACATTAATGATTTAGCTAATGCGATTAAACCAGTCGTACTCCCTGGTGAAGAATTAAGTGTTTATGTTGTGAAAGATGGTAAAGAACAAAATCAAGGTGTTGCATACTTAGATGATGGTACGATGATTGTAGTAGAAGATGGTAGAGAGTATGTGGGTTCACAACTTGACGTACTTGTTACTAGCGTATTACAAACATCGGCTGGTCGTATGATTTTCGCAAAACGTAAATTGCTAGAAAAAGCATTATAAGTAGAGGATTATTAATATGTATACATTAATTATTCCGGCAGCGGGCCAAGGAAAACGAATGGGTGCTGGTAAAAATAAGTTATTTTTACTTATAGATGAAGTACCAATTATTGTGCACACATTGCGTGCTTTTGAAAAAGATAAAGCGTGCAAAAGTATTATTATGGCAATTAACGAAGAAGAACGCCCGTATTTTGAAGAGTTAATGCAGAAGTACCAGATTGAAAAGCACGTACAATTCATTCAGGGTGGAGCCGAAAGACAAGATAGCGTCTATAACGCACTTCAGTATGCGAGTGGTGTCGAATATGTTCTTGTGCATGACGGGGCGCGCCCGTTCGTAACGAATAAAGTGATTCGCGATGTATTAACTGCAGCAGAAAAATATGGAGCTTCCATTTGTGCAGTGCCAGTAAAAGATACTGTTAAGAAAGTAGAGCAGGGTGTTGTTGTAGAAACGGTAGAGCGATCTCAACTTAACGCTGTACAAACACCACAAGGATTCTCTGTTTCTCTTTTGCTAGAAGCTCATAGAAGCGCAAAGCAAAGTTGTTTTCTTGGCACAGATGATGCAAGTCTTGTAGAACGTGTTGGGAAGCAAGTAGGTGTAGTAGAGGGGAGTTACTATAATATTAAAGTGACGACTCCGGAAGATCTATTAATTGCTGAAAGTTTCCTACGTGTTCAAAAGAAATAACATTGATGACGTGTTAATAAAGAAAAGCTCGGCAACAGCCGGGCTTTTCTTTATAAGGATAGCGATATAATATAGAGTCATAAAGCTCAGTAGTTTAGCTTAAGGAGGAAGTAAGGATGTTTCGAATTGGACAAGGTTTTGATGTACATGAATTTGCGGAAGGGCGCCCGTTGATTATCGGTGGAATTACAATTCCACACGAGAAAGGATTAATCGGCCATTCAGATGCAGATGTATTGTTACATACGATTGCTGATGCATGTTTAGGTGCGATTGCAGCAGGAGATATCGGAAAGCATTTTCCTGATACAGACCCAGCTTTTAAAGATGCAGATTCAGCTGTATTGTTACAAAAAGTTTGGGAATTTGTGCGTGAACAAGGTTACGAGTTAGGAAATTTAGATTGTACAATTATTGCTCAAAAACCAAAAATGGCACCACATATTGAGAGTATGCGTAAGCGCATTAGTGAACTGTTAGAAACGTCTATCGATAACATTAATGTAAAGGCAACAACAACAGAAAAATTAGGATTTACAGGTAGAGAAGAAGGGATTGCTTCTCAAGCGGTTGTTTTATTACAGAAAAAATAATGGTTTTTAATTCGTAAGATGGATAATCACATTTTTTTGGTGTACAATTATAGAATGTGTTGACATTAAGAATGGAAGGTGTACCAATTATGGAAAAGCAAGTGAGAGTGCGCTACGCGCCAAGTCCAACAGGACACTTACATATCGGAAATGCGCGTACGGCATTATTTAATTATTTATTTGCTCGTCATTTAGATGGCAAATTTATTATTCGTATTGAAGATACTGATGTAAAACGTAACGTGGCTGGTGGAGAAGAAAGCCAATTAAAATACTTGAAATGGCTCGGTATGGACTGGGATGAAGGTGTTGATGTTGGTGGTGAATTTGGACCATATCGCCAAACAGAGCGTTTAGATATTTATAAAAAATTATATGAAGATTTATTAGAGCGTGGTCTAGCTTATAAATGTTATATGACAGAAGAAGAGCTAGAAGCAGAGCGTGAAGGACAAATCGCTCGCGGTGAAACACCTCGTTACGCAGGTAACCACCGTGAATTAACTGAAGAACAAGTGAAAGAATTTGAAGCTGAGGGACGTATTCCAAGTATTCGTTTCCGTGTACCAGCTGATCGTGACTACACATTCAAAGATATTGTAAAAGATGAAGTTGCGTTCCATTCAAATGATTTCGGTGATTTTGTTATTGTGAAAAAGGATGGAATTCCAACTTATAACTTTGCAGTAGCAGTAGATGATCATCTAATGGAAATTACACATGTACTTCGTGGTGATGATCATATTTCAAATACACCGAAACAAATGATGATTTATGAAGCTTTCGGCTGGGATATTCCACAATTCGGTCATATGACTCTAATTGTTAATGAAAGTCGTAAAAAGTTAAGTAAGCGTGATGAATCTATTATTCAATTTATTGAGCAATATAAAGAGCTTGGGTATCTTCCAGAAGCAATCTTTAACTTTATTGCACTACTAGGTTGGTCTCCGGTAGGAGAAGAAGAAATCTTCTCTAAAGATGAGTTTATCAAAATGTTCGATGCAGCTCGTTTATCAAAATCACCTGCATTATTTGATTCTCAAAAACTAAAATGGATGAACAACCAGTATATGAAAAAGCAAGATTTAGATACGGTTGTAGAGTTAAGCTTACCGCATTTAGTGAAAGCTGGACGTGTGGGAGAAACTTTAAGCGAACAAGACCAAGCTTGGATTCGTGATGTAATTGCTTTATACCATGAACAAATGAGTTTTGGAGCTGAAATTGTAGAGCTTTCTGAAATGTTCTTTAAAGATCATGTTGATTATGAAGAAGAAGGACAAGAAGTATTAAATGGTGAACAAGTACCTGAAGTACTTCGTGCATTTGCTGGTCAAATAGAAGCTCTAGAAGCAATGGAGCCAGCAGCAATTAAGGCAGCGATTAAAGCAGTTCAAAAGGAAACAGGACATAAAGGTAAAAATTTATTTATGCCAATCCGTGTTGCAACTACAGGACAAACGCATGGTCCAGAGCTTCCGAATGCTATTGCACTTCTTGGAAAAGAAAAAGTTTTAAATCGTCTTCAAAAAGTAATTGGTTAACATTTTCTAGGTTTAGAAATATAATAAGTATACCTAAAATCTAATAAGGAAAAGCGACGAGAAGGAGAAGTAGAAAATCAGGCTTTTTACAGAGAGAACCACCTTTAGGCTGGGAGTGGTTTATAAGCGGATTTTTGAAATGCCCCTTCGAGTCTTCTGCTGAACAGCGAATTGCTTCGTGGGATGTCTTAGGCCGCAAAGTAAGCAGAAGCGGTTTACACCGTTATCATGAATGAGTTTGAGGCTTTTTTAAGCCTAAACAGAGTGGAACCGCGCTTAAAAGGCGTCTCTGTCAATATGACAGAGACGCCTTTTTTTTATACCGTGTAAATAGGTATGAATATAGAATTTATCTCCTTATATAAAGAATTAGGGGAGAAGTGATGAGTTAGGGGAGTTAGTTCGCTCGACAAAAAAGCAGCCCATAAAGGGGAGGGAACACCGATGTTTAAGAGGCTTCGGGAAGATATTGAAGTCGTTTTTGAACAGGATCCAGCGGCAAGAGGTTATTTCGAAGTCATTTTAACTTACTCTGGATTACATGCAGTTTGGGCCCATCGAATTGCACATGCTTTTTATAAAAGAAATTTTTTCTTTCTTGCACGTTTTGTTTCACAAGTGAGCCGCTTTTTTACTGGCATTGAGATCCATCCAGGAGCAACAATTGGTCGACGTTTTTTCATAGATCATGGAATGGGAGTTGTAATCGGAGAAACTTGTGAAATTGGTGATAATGTAACGATTTATCAAGGGGTTACATTAGGTGGTACAGGAAAAGAAAAAGGAAAGAGGCATCCAACAATTCAGGATAATGTATTAATTGCGACGGGTGCTAAAGTTCTTGGTTCTATTACTGTGGGAGAGAATTCTAAAATCGGAGCAGGGTCTGTCGTATTAAAAGAAGTTCCTGCACATTCTACAGTTGTAGGTATACCTGGCCGTGTCGTTATTCAAAATGGAGTAAAGATTGGTCAAGAATTAAATCACTCTGACCTTCCGGATCCGATTTTTGATAAATTAAAGGCTATGGAAGTAGAACTTGATAAATTGAAGAAACAATTGGAATTAAAGGTAGAAAGGAAGGATAAAAATGACTATTCACATTTATAATACGTTAACACGTCAAAAAGAAGAGTTTGTTCCATTAGAAGAAAATAAGGTAAAGATGTATGTATGCGGACCTACAGTTTATAACTACATTCATATTGGGAATGCAAGGCCTCCTATGGTATTCGATACAGTGCGTCGTTATTTAGAATACAAAGGATACGATGTGCAATATGTATCTAACTTTACGGATGTAGATGATAAATTAATTAAAGCGGCAAATGAATTAGGTGAAGATGTACCGACAATTGCTGATCGTTTTGTTGAAGCGTACTTTGAAGATGTAACAGCACTAGGTTGCAAACACGCAACAGTTCATCCTCGTGTAACAGAAAATATGGATATCATTATTGAATTTATTCAAGAACTTGTGAATAAAGGGTATGCATATGAATCAGAGGGTGATGTGTACTTTAAGACGAAGGAATTCGAAGGTTACGGTAAATTATCACATCAACCAATCGCAGATTTACGTCACGGTGCTCGTATTGAGGTAGGGGAAAAGAAACAAGACCCTCTTGATTTTGCTTTATGGAAAGCTGCGAAAGAAGGAGAAATCTTCTGGGAAAGCCCTTGGGGGCAAGGACGTCCAGGATGGCATATTGAATGCTCAGCAATGGCGCGTAAGTACTTAGGGGATACAATTGACATTCATGCTGGTGGTCAAGACTTGGCTTTCCCACATCATGAAAATGAAATTGCGCAGTCAGAGGCATTGACTGGAAAAACGTTTGCACGTTACTGGATGCATAATGGATATATTAATATTAACAATGAGAAGATGTCTAAATCGCTTGGTAACTTTATTTTAGTTCACGATATTATTAAGCAATACGACCCGCAGTTAATTAGATTCTTTATGTTATCAGTACACTATCGTCACCCGATTAACTTTAGTGAAGAGTTATTACAAAGTACGAATAATGGACTGGAAAGAATTAAAACAGCTTATGGAAACTTAAAGCATCGTATGGAGAGTAGTACGGATTTAACGGACCATAATGAGAAATGGTTAGCTGAAATAGAGAAATTCCAGACTGCATTTGAAGAGGCAATGAATGATGACTTTAACACTGCAAATGCAATTACCGAATTATACAACGTAGCAAATCATGCAAATCAATATTTACTTGAAGAGCATACATCTAAAGTTGTGATTGAAGCATACGTAAAACAACTGGAAACGTTATTTGATATTTTGGGATTAGAATTATCAAAAGAAGAATTACTGGATGAAGAAATTGAAGAGCTTATCCAAAAGCGCATTGAAGCTCGTAAAAATCGTGATTTTGCATTGTCTGATCAAATTCGTGACGATTTAAAAGAACGTAATATTATTTTAGAAGATACTGCTCAAGGTACAAGATGGAAAAGAGGATAAGGATGATCGATGCAAAGCAATTAAACAGCTTGGCGTTAGCGTATATGGGTGATGCGGTATATGAACAATATATCCGCTATCACCTCCTTCAAAAAGGAAAAGTTCGCCCTAATCAATTACACCGCTTAGGGACGAGCTTTGTTTCAGCAAAAGCACAGGCGAAAGTTGTTTATCATTTATTAGAGACGGCATTTTTGACAGAGGAAGAAGAGGCGGTATTAAGAAGAGGGCGTAATGCAAATTCAGGTACAGTTCCGAAAAATACGGATGTACAAACATATCGACATAGTACAGCCTTTGAAGCGCTAATTGGTTATCATCATTTATTAAATAATCGTGAAAGATTAGACGAAATTGTATATAAGGCAATTGCAGTTTTAGAAGAAAAGGAAGGGGGCACATCATCATGACTAGTGAATATATTATCGGACGTAACCCTGTAATTGAAGCGTTAAGATCAGGGAGAGATATTAATAAAATTTGGATCGCAGAAGGTGCTGCCAAAGGACAAGTACAAATTGTACTAGCGTTAGCGAAAGAAAATAAGATTATTTTACAACATGCACCAAAGAAAAAGTTAGATCAATTAGTTGAGGGTAATCATCAAGGTGTAATTGCTCAAGTAGCTGCATATCAGTATGCAGAGTTAGAAGATTTATTCAAAGTGGCAGAAAAACGTAATGAAGATCCATTCTTCTTGATTTTAGATGAGATTGAAGATCCGCATAACCTAGGTTCTATTATGCGTACTGCTGATGCAACAGGAGCTCATGGAATTATTATTCCGAAGAGAAGAGCTGTGGGACTTACAGCATCAGTTGCGAAAGCATCAACAGGAGCGATTGAATACATTCCTGTTGCGCGCGTAACAAACTTATCTCGTACAATTGATGAATTAAAAGAGCGTGGACTTTGGATTGCTGGTACAGATGCCAAAGGGAAAACGGATTACCGTAATTTAGATGGTACAATGCCGATTGGGTTAGTAATTGGTAGTGAAGGAAAAGGTATGAGTCGTATTATTGGTGAAAAGTGTGATTTCTTAATCACTTTACCGATGGTTGGTAAAGTTACATCCTTAAATGCTTCAGTAGCCGCAAGTTTGTTAATGTATGAGGTATATCGTAAACGTCACGAAATTGGTAAATAAAAAATGAACGATATTTTAATCGTTGACGGTTACAACATTATCGGAGCTTGGGGAGATTTGAAGAAACTGCGGGATGTAGATTTACAATCATCAAGAGATGCGCTTATTGATAAGATGGCGGATTATCAAGGTTATACAGGTACAAAAGTGATGATAGTCTTTGATGCCTATACAGTCCATGGTATTGAAAAAAAGATGAAACAATCTCGTGTAGAAGTAATATTCACACGAAAGAATCAAACTGCAGACGAAAAGATAGAGCAACTTGCGATAGAGCTTAGAAATATAAATACACAAATATATGTTGCGACTTCTGATTATACAGAACAATGGGTTATATTTGGGCAAGGTGCCCTTCGAAAATCTGCGCGTGAATTAGAGTTGGAAGTACAAGCGATGGAACAACAAGTAAGAAGGCGCACAAAAGACACGAAAGAACAGCAGCCCGCCATGCGAAAGATATTTAGTGAAGATATTACAGAAAAATTAGAAAAATTAAGAAGAGGAGAGCGTTGAAGCATTGACGCTCTTTATCTTTTTACTGTATAATATTGCTAAATAAATAGCGGTCGGAGGGATCAAGGTGGAAGCAGGCTTCGTAAGTATAGGCGACGTTACATTTCGTGATTTAGAGGATGAGGCAATCGTTGAGTTAGTTCGAAAAGGTAATACTGACGCTCTAGAATATTTAATTCACAAGTATAAGAACTTTGTTCGTGCGAAATCAAGATCTTACTTTTTAGTGGGTGCCGATCGAGAAGACATTGTTCAAGAAGGTATGATAGGGTTGTTTAAAGCAATTCGTGATTATAAAGAGGACAAGCTGTCTTCATTCAAAGCATTTGCTGAACTATGTATCACTCGACAAATTATTACCGCTATTAAAACGGCAACAAGACAAAAACATATTCCTTTAAATTCGTATGTGTCTTTAGATAAGCCGATTTACGATGAGGAATCTGATCGAACGTTATTGGATGTTATTTCTGAAGCGAAGGTGACTGATCCTGAAGAGATGATCATTAGCCAGGAAGAATATACAGACATAGAATCAAAAATATCTGAATTATTAAGCGATTTAGAAAGGAAAGTGCTTTCTTTATATTTAGATGGTCGTTCTTATCAAGAGATTTCAGAACAGTTAAACAGGCATGTGAAATCTATTGATAACGCTTTACAAAGAGTAAAGAGAAAATTGGAACGATATATGGAAATGAGAGAAAGTACAACTTTAAATTCATAAGAAGTAACAAGTGCTACAGGTGTAAAATAAATCACCTGTTTTCTTTTGTAGAGAGTACAAAATGCATGTCATTGACATTGTCTTTTATTGTATGATACATTTTTAGGGACATAATGTTACAAGGTTGGTGTAACTAATGAGGAAAAAAGTTGTACTCTCATGTGAAGAGTGTAAAAATCGAAACTACTCTACTATGAAAGATACGAGCTCAATAGAGCGACTTGAAATAAAAAAGTTTTGTAAAACATGCAATCAGCATACAGTTCACAAGGAAACAAAATAAATAATTGAAATAATACACTGGAGGTCCCGCAGATGCGTTTAACGAACTTTTTCGGCGATGTAGGTCGCGAAATGAAAAAAGTAAGTTGGCCTAAAAAAGATGAATTACTCCGCTCAACAGCGACTGTTGTTGCTACAGTTGTGTTCTTTGCGATTTTCTTCGCAGTAGTTGATATGGGCATTTCTTCTTTAATTCGGTTAATTCTTGGTTAATTCTTGAATAAGAAGCACTTATCCATGATATAATGTTATTTATAAGAACTGTGTAAAAGCCCGGTGAACGGGTTTTTTCATTTGCGCAAAAAAATGTACGTCAGGGAGGGAAGGACGCTCGTCCTAAATGAATGGAAAAAAGTTGGTATGTTGTCCATACTTATTCTGGATATGAAAATAAAGTAAAAGCAAACCTAGAGAAACGTGTAGAATCAATGGGTATGCAAGATAAAATTTTCCGTGTTGTTGTCCCGGAAGAAGTAGAAGTAGAAATGAAAAACGGAAAAGAAAAATTAATGAAAAGAAAAGTGTTCCCAGGTTATGTATTAGTAGAATTAATCATGACTGATGACTCTTGGTATGTTGTACGTAACACGCCGGGTGTAACTGGGTTCGTTGGTTCTTCTGGTTCTGGATCTAAACCATCACCTCTATTAGAAGAGGAAGTTGTTACCATTATGAAACATATGGGAATGGATAACGAAGTGGTTGATTTCGACTTTGAACTTCATGAGACAGTACGTGTAAATGAGGGGCCATTCGCAGATTATACAGGTGCTATTGAAGAAATTGATGTGGAGAAGAAAAAGGTTAGCGTGCTTGTGGACATGTTTGGTCGCGAGACTCCAGTTGAACTTGACTTCCATCAAATTGAAAAATTATAAAATGAAACTTGAAATGAATTGTAAAAAGTGATAATATCTTTTAAGTCAGTACGTCTTCGTTATCGGAGACGTTTTTTGAAAGATTTTATCCTTACAGATAAAATATGACGTGGGAGGGCAAATCACTGTCCAATTGACCACATCACGGACTTAAGGAGGTGTGTCTCGTGGCTAAAAAGGTAATTAAAATGGTAAAGCTTCAAATTCCTGCAGGTAAAGCTAACCCAGCTCCACCAGTTGGTCCAGCATTAGGACAAGCAGGTGTTAACATCATGGGCTTCTGTAAAGAGTTTAACGCTCGTACAGCAGATCAAGCTGGTCTTATCATCCCTGTTGAAATTACGGTATTTGAGGACCGTTCATTCACTTTCATTACTAAAACTCCTCCTGCTGCTGTTCTTCTTAAGAAAGTAGCTGGTATTGAGTCTGGTTCTGGTGAACCAAACCGTAATAAAGTGGCAACTGTTAAGCGTGATAAAGTACGCGAAATCGCTGAAACTAAAATGCCTGACCTAAACGCTGCTAGCGTAGAAGCTGCAATGCGTATGGTTGAAGGTACTGCACGCAGTATGGGCATCGTTATCGAAGACTAATTCGATTTGTTTTTAAAAAAGGTTGCGGGTCTGGAATTCCAATTCGCAACCTTTATTATCGTAAATGATTATCGTTTTTAAATAAATGGATGGCGCTCATCCTCAGGTTATACCTGAAAACAGGCGTAAACGTGGGAGGTTATTCCGCTAAAACCACATTCGAGGAGGAAATAAAAATGGCTAAAAGAGGTAAAAAGTACGTAGAAGCTGCAAAGCTTGTTGATCGTGCAGCTGCTTACTCTGCGACAGAAGCAGTAGAATTAGTAAAGAAAACAAACACAGCTAAATTTGATGCAACTGTAGAAGCTGCATTCCGTTTAGGTGTTGACCCTAAGAAAGCTGACCAACAAATCCGTGGTGCAGTTGTTCTTCCACACGGTACTGGTAAAGTACAACGTGTATTAGTATTTGCTAAAGGTGAAAAAGCTAAAGAAGCTGAAGCTGCTGGAGCTGACTTCGTAGGCGATACTGATTACATCGGTAAAATCCAACAAGGTTGGTTCGATTTCGATGTAGTAGTAGCAACTCCTGACATGATGGGTGAAGTTGGTAAACTTGGTCGCGTATTAGGACCTAAAGGTTTAATGCCAAACCCTAAAACTGGAACAGTTACTTTCGATGTAACTAAAGCTGTTAACGAAATCAAAGCTGGTAAAGTTGAATACCGCGTTGATAAAGCTGGTAACATCCACGTTCCAATCGGTAAAGTATCTTTCGAAGATGCTAAATTAGTAGAAAACTTCAAAACAATTGCTGACACTTTACAAAAAGTTAAGCCAGCTGCTGCAAAAGGTACTTACATGAAGAACGTAACAGTTGCTTCTACAATGGGACCTGGCGTACGTGTAGACGTTTCTACATTAGCGTAAATTTTGGAAGTTGACTTCATAAAGAAGTTTTAATATAATCATTTATGTTGTGAATTTAATTAGTGTACCGTAGACAGTAGGTGTCAATAGACTTAATTTCCTACCTAGGTGTTAATATACGAAGCGGAATCTTTTTTCTGTGACTATATGCCTCCATGTCTACAAGTTGGGCATGGAGGTTTTTAGTGCACTTTCGGTACATCTTCTATATAATCTACAGGAGGTGTAATAACATGAGCAAAGTAATCGAAACTAAACAACAAGTTGTAACTGAAATCGCGGACAAACTTCGCGCTAGTAAATCTACAATCGTTGTTGACTACCGTGGTTTAACAGTTTCTGAAGCAACAGAATTACGTAAGCAATTACGTGAAGCTGGCGTTGAGTTCAAAGTTTACAAAAACTCTCTAACTCGTCGTGCTGCAGAATCTGCTGAAATGGCTGAGTTAAATGAATTCTTAACAGGACCAAACGCAATCGCGTTCAGTAACGAGGATGTAGTTGCTCCTGCGAAAGTATTAAACGACTTCGCTAAAGATCATGAAGCTTTAGAAATTAAAGCGGGCGTAATCGAAGGTAAACTTGTAACACTTGATGAGGTTAAAGCAATCGCTACTCTTCCATCACGTGAAGGCTTACTTTCTATGCTTCTTAGCGTTCTTCAAGCTCCAATCCGTAACCTTGCACTTGCTACTAAAGCAGTTGCAGACCAAAAGGAAGAGCAAGGCGCTTAATTTTTTAAAAGATAATTACGTATTATCGATAAAACAATACAAACCTATTTAAGGGAGGATATTTACAATGACTAAAGAACAAATCATTGAAGCAGTTAAATCTATGACTGTATTAGAACTTAACGACTTAGTAAAAGCTATCGAGGAAGAATTCGGCGTAACTGCTGCTGCTCCTGTAGCTGTTGCTGGTGGCGCTGGAGAAGCTGCTGCTGAGAAAACTGAATTTGATGTGGAACTAACTAGCGCTGGTGCACAAAAAATCAAAGTTATCAAAGTTGTTCGTGAAATCACTGGTCTTGGCTTAAAAGAAGCTAAAGAATTAGTTGACAACACTCCAAAAGTAATCAAAGAAGCTGCTGCTAAAGAAGAAGCTGAAGAAATCAAAGCTAAACTTGAAGAAGTTGGCGCTGCTGTAGAAGTTAAGTAATTAACTTTTGATGCTTTAAAAAAAGCTCGCTCTCATGCGAGCTTTTTTTTTAACTGTAAAGAAAAGAGGTGGCCATATGGCAGACCATTATTTTTCTAACGACCCTTCTAGTAAAAGTGATCGTAAGCGATGGGAGTTTGTCCTTCGTGGATCTCGATTTACTTTCTTATCTGACCATGGGGTGTTCTCGAAAAACGAAGTGGACTTTGGTTCCCGTCTTTTAATTGAAGCGTTTCAAATGCCAGATATTAAAGGTAATATATTAGACGTAGGTTGCGGATACGGTCCTATTGGTTTGTCGTTAGCGAAAGAGTTTCAAGGTCGTGAAGTTCACATGGTGGATGTGAATGAGAGGGCACTTGGGCTTGCGAAAGAAAACGCCGCTAATAACAAAATCGAGAATATACGTATTTTTCAAAGTAGCGTCTATGAAAATGTAGATGGTAAGTATGCTGCTATTCTATCTAACCCTCCAATTCGTGCGGGTAAAGATATCGTACATGAGATTTTAGAAAAAGCTGTGGAGTATTTAGTTCCAGGTGGAGAACTTTGGATTGTTATTCAAAAGAAACAAGGTGCACCGTCTGCGCTAAAAAAACTAGAAGAAGTATTTTCTGAGGTTGAGGTTGTAGAAAAGAAAAAAGGATATTATATCATAAAATCAAAAAAACGTTGACGGTTATTTTTGGCTATGTTAACATTATACAATGCCAATATATGATTTTCTGCGTTGAGAAAGATGTATATTTTTGTTTCTCTTGGAAAAGATAGTAAAATCAGCAGATTATGAAACAGAATGATGGTTTTCTTATAGAAGCCATTTTTCTTTTTTGAGCAGGTAGAAAGACTCAACGTATTTATCTTTAAGAGAAAGAGACTACGCTAATAGCAGTAGTTGTATTTATTTGTGATTTTGCACAAATTTTTTTGTGCATTTATAATACTCATGATTTGAGGGGTGAAGCAGTTGACAGGTCAACTAGTTCAATACGGACGCCACCGCCAACGAAGAAGTTATGCCCGTATTAGTGAAGTATTAGAGTTACCAAATCTTATCGAAATTCAAACCTCTTCTTATCAGTGGTTTCTTGATGAGGGTTTGCGAGAAATGTTCCAAGACATTTCTCCGATTGAAGACTTTACGGGAAATCTATCGCTTGAATTTATCGACTACAGCTTAGGTGAACCTAAATACTCTGTAGACGAATGCAAAGAGCGTGATGTGACGTATGCAGCACCACTTCGTGTAAAAGTGCGTCTAATCAACAAGGAAACTGGTGAAGTAAAAGAACAAGATGTGTTCATGGGAGATTTCCCACTCATGACAGAGACTGGAACATTCGTAATTAACGGTGCAGAACGTGTTATCGTTTCCCAGTTAGTTCGCTCTCCAAGCGTATACTATAGTGGCAAAGTGGATAAAAACGGAAAACGTGGTTTTACTGCTACTGTAATTCCAAACCGCGGAGCTTGGTTAGAGTATGAGACAGATGCTAAGGATGTTGTATATGTGCGTATTGACCGTACGCGTAAACTTCCTGTAACTGTTTTGTTACGCGCATTAGGGTTTGGCTCTGATCAAGAAATCACCGAGCTTTTAGGTGATAACGAATACTTAAGCAACACATTAGAAAAAGACAACACAGATAGCACAGAAAAAGCATTGCTTGAAATTTATGAGCGTCTACGTCCTGGTGAACCACCAACGGTAGAAAATGCTAAGAGCTTACTTGTGTCTCGTTTCTTTGATCCAAAGCGCTACGATTTAGCAAATGTAGGTCGCTATAAGATCAACAAGAAGTTACACATTAAAAACAGATTGTTTAATCAACGTTTAGCTGAAACATTAGTGGATCCAGAAACTGGTGAAATTTTAGCGGCAGAAGGAACAATCTTAGATCGTCGTACACTTGATCGCATTTTACCTTACTTAGAGAAAAACATTGGATTCAAAACAGCGAAACCAATGGGTGGAGTGGTAGAAGGCGATGTTGAGCTGCAATCTATTAAGATTTATGCTCCTGAGTCGGAAGGCGAACGCATAATTAATGTAATTGGTAATGCAAACATTACTCGTGATGTGAAACACATCACACCAGGTGATATCCTTGCTTCTATCAGTTACTTCTTCAACCTACTATACAAAGTAGGGGATACAGATGATATTGACCATTTAGGAAACCGTCGTCTGCGTTCTGTTGGAGAACTGTTACAAAATCAATTCCGTATCGGTCTTTCTCGTATGGAACGTGTTGTTCGTGAGAGAATGTCGATCCAAGATACAAATGCAATTACACCACAGGCACTAATTAATATTCGTCCTGTTATTGCATCTATTAAAGAGTTCTTCGGAAGTTCTCAGTTATCTCAGTTTATGGACCAAACAAACCCATTAGCAGAGTTAACTCACAAACGAAGACTATCTGCATTAGGACCTGGTGGTTTAACGCGTGAGCGCGCAGGCTTTGAAGTGCGTGACGTTCATTACTCTCACTACGGTCGTATGTGTCCGATTGAAACACCAGAGGGACCAAACATCGGTTTGATTAACTCATTATCTTCGTTCGCGAAAGTAAATGAGTTTGGTTTCATTGAAACACCATACCGTCGTGTTGACCCAGAAACTGGTCTTGTAACAGGGCATGTTG
Organism: Bacillus cereus group sp. BfR-BA-01441; assembly: GCF_022663075.1. NCBI lineage: Bacteria > Bacillati > Bacillota > Bacilli > Caryophanales > Bacillaceae > Bacillus > Bacillus cereus group sp. BfR-BA-01441. The sequence continues at coordinate 35,584 of NZ_JAKUEU010000030.1, read as the reverse complement.
ATTACTTAACAGCAGATGAAGAAGATAACTATGTTGTAGCCCAAGCGAATATGAAATTATCTGACGAAGGTGAATTCCTAAGTGAAGATATCGTAGCTCGTTTCCGTGGTGAAAACATTGTCACAAATAGAGAACGCATCGACTACATGGATGTATCTCCAAAACAAGTAGTGTCGGCAGCGACAGCTTGTATTCCGTTCTTAGAAAACGATGACTCTAACCGCGCACTTATGGGAGCGAACATGCAACGTCAGGCGGTTCCGTTAATGAATCCGGAATCTCCGATTGTAGGTACAGGTATGGAGTACGTATCAGCAAAAGACTCAGGTGCTGCAGTAATCTGTAAACATCCTGGTGTTGTTGAGCGCGTAGAAGCACGTGAAGTTTGGGTACGTCGCTATGTAGAAGTTGACGGTCAAACAGTAAAAGGCGACTTAGATCGCTACAAAATGCAAAAATTCATTCGTTCTAACCAAGGAACTTGTTACAACCAACGTCCAATCGTAAGTGTTGGAAATGAAGTTGTAAAAGGTGAAATCCTTGCGGATGGTCCTTCTATGGAATTAGGTGAACTAGCACTTGGACGTAACGTGCTTGTTGGCTTCATGACTTGGGACGGTTATAACTACGAGGATGCGATCATCATGAGTGAGCGCCTTGTAAAAGATGATGTGTACACTTCTATTCATATTGAAGAATATGAATCAGAAGCTCGTGATACGAAGCTTGGACCAGAAGAAATTACACGCGACATTCCAAACGTTGGGGAAGACGCATTACGTAACCTTGACGAGCGCGGTATCATTCGCGTTGGTGCTGAAGTAAAAGATGGAGATTTACTTGTTGGTAAAGTAACACCTAAAGGTGTAACAGAATTAACAGCTGAAGAACGTCTATTACATGCTATCTTTGGAGAAAAAGCGCGTGAAGTACGTGATACATCACTACGTGTACCACACGGTGGTGGCGGTATTATCTTAGACGTAAAAGTATTCAACCGTGAAGATGGCGATGAATTGCCACCGGGCGTGAATCAACTTGTACGTGCATATATCGTTCAAAAACGTAAAATTTCTGAAGGTGACAAGATGGCCGGACGTCACGGTAACAAAGGTGTTATTTCTCGTATTTTACCAGAAGAAGATATGCCTTACCTACCAGACGGTACGCCAATCGATATCATGTTAAACCCATTAGGGGTACCATCTCGTATGAATATCGGTCAGGTATTAGAGCTTCATCTTGGTATGGCAGCAAGATACCTTGGCATTCACATTGCAACACCAGTATTCGATGGTGCTCGTGAGGAAGATGTTTGGGGCACAATTGAAGAAGCTGGTATGGCAAATGACGCGAAAACAATCCTGTATGACGGACGTACTGGTGAACCATTCGATAACCGCGTATCTGTTGGTGTCATGTATATGATCAAACTTGCGCACATGGTTGACGATAAACTTCATGCTCGTTCTACTGGACCATACTCACTTGTAACGCAGCAACCTCTTGGAGGTAAAGCTCAGTTCGGTGGACAGCGTTTCGGTGAGATGGAGGTTTGGGCACTTGAAGCTTACGGTGCTGCTTATACTCTTCAAGAAATCTTAACAGTGAAGTCTGATGATGTTGTTGGACGTGTTAAGACTTATGAAGCAATTGTTAAAGGCGAAAATGTTCCAGAACCAGGCGTTCCTGAATCATTCAAAGTATTGATTAAAGAGCTGCAAAGTTTAGGTATGGACGTTAAAATGATGTCTAGCGACGATACAGAAATTGAAATGCGTGATACAGAAGATGACGATGATCATCAATCAGCAGATAAATTGAATGTCGAAGTTGAGACAACTAAGGAATAATTGGGATAACCTGTAGACTAAAAGGGAGGTAGGCCCCTTGATAGATGTAAATAACTTTGAATATATGAAGATTGGACTTGCTTCACCTGACAAGATTCGTTCTTGGTCATACGGTGAAGTTAAGAAACCAGAAACTATTAACTATCGTACGTTAAAGCCTGAAAAAGATGGCTTGTTCTGTGAGCGTATTTTCGGACCACAAAAGGACTGGGAATGTCATTGCGGAAAATACAAACGTGTACGTTATAAAGGTGTAGTTTGTGATCGATGTGGTGTTGAAGTAACGCGTGCAAAAGTACGTCGTGAACGTATGGGTCATATCGAATTAGCTGCTCCTGTATCTCATATTTGGTATTTCAAAGGTATCCCGAGCCGCATGGGACTTGTCTTAGACATGTCCCCTCGCGCGCTTGAAGAAGTAATTTATTTCGCTTCTTATGTTGTAACAGAAAGTGGAGATACACCACTTGATAAGAAGCAATTACTTTCTGAAAAAGAATACCGTGCATATCGTGATCGATATGGTAGCACATTCCAAGCTGCTATGGGTGCAGAAGCAATTAAAAAGCTACTACAAGACATCGATTTAGATAAAGAAGTAGACTTCTTAAAAGAAGAATTAAAAACAGCACAAGGACAACGCCGTACTCGTGCTATTAAACGTCTAGAAGTATTAGAAGCATTCCGTAACTCTGGAAATGAACCGTCTTGGATGATCTTAGATGTTCTACCAGTAATCCCACCAGAACTACGCCCAATGGTACAGTTAGACGGTGGACGTTTTGCTACTTCTGACTTAAACGACTTATACCGTCGTGTAATTAACCGTAACAACCGTTTAAAACGTCTATTGGACTTAGGTGCACCAAGCATCATCGTTCAAAACGAAAAACGTATGTTACAAGAAGCTGTAGACGCATTAATCGATAATGGTCGTCGTGGCCGTCCAGTTACTGGGCCAGGTAACCGTCCATTAAAATCACTATCTCACATGCTTAAAGGTAAACAAGGACGTTTCCGTCAAAACTTATTAGGTAAACGTGTTGACTACTCTGGTCGTTCTGTAATCGTTGTAGGACCGAACTTAAAGATGTATCAATGTGGATTGCCAAAAGAAATGGCGCTTGAACTGTTCAAACCTTTCGTAATGAAAGAGTTAGTTGAAAAAGGATTAGCACATAACATTAAGAGTGCGAAACGTAAAATCGAGCGTGTACAACCTGAAGTTTGGGACGTTTTAGAGTCTGTGATTAAAGAACATCCAGTACTTCTAAACCGCGCACCAACACTTCACCGTCTTGGTATCCAGGCGTTTGAACCTACATTAGTAGAAGGTCGCGCAATCCGTCTTCACCCACTTGTATGTACTGCATACAACGCGGACTTTGACGGTGACCAAATGGCCGTTCACGTACCTTTATCATCAGAAGCTCAAGCTGAAGCTCGTCTTCTTATGTTAGCGGCACAAAACATCTTGAACCCGAAAGACGGTAAACCAGTTGTTACTCCATCTCAGGATATGGTATTAGGTAACTATTACTTAACACTTGAGCGTGAAGGTGCAATCGGTGAAGGTATGGTCTTCAAAGATGCAAACGAAGCATTGCTTGCATATCAAAATGGATATGTTCATCTTCATACACGTGTTGCAGTAGCTGCAAGTGCAGTAAACAACGCAACATTTACTGAAGAGCAAAAGAGTATGCTTCTATTAACAACAGTTGGTAAATTAATATTTAACGAAATCTTACCAGAGTCGTTCCCTTATATTAATGAACCAACAAATTCAAACCTTGAAAAAGAAACACCAGCGAAATATTTCGTTGAAAAAGGTGCGAACATTAAAGAAATTATTGCTAGTCGCGAAGAAGTGGCGCCATTTAGCAAGAAGATCCTTGGTAACATCATTGCGGAAGTGTTCAAACGTTTCCAAATTACAGAAACGTCTCGCATGCTTGATCGTATGAAAAACTTAGGATTCAAGTACTCTACAAAAGCTGGTATTACAGTTGGGGTATCTGACATTCTTGTATTAGGCGAAAAAGATGAAATTCTCCACGAAGCACAAGCAAAAGTAGATAATGTAATTAAACAATTCCGTCGCGGTTTAATCACGGAAGAAGAACGTTACGATCGCGTTATCTCTATTTGGAGTAATGCAAAAGATGTTATCCAAGGAAAACTGATGAAATCCTTGAATAAACGCAACCCAATCTTCATGATGAGTGACTCAGGTGCCCGTGGTAACGCATCTAACTTTACTCAGCTTGCTGGTATGCGTGGTCTTATGGCCAATCCATCTGGTCGTATCATCGAACTTCCAATCAAATCGAGTTTCCGTGAAGGTTTAACAGTACTTGAGTACTTCATCTCTACGCATGGTGCGCGTAAAGGTCTTGCCGATACAGCACTTAAAACTGCCGATTCTGGTTACTTAACACGTCGTCTTGTTGACGTTGCACAAGATGTAATCGTTCGTGAAGATGATTGTGGAACAGATCGCGGTTTATTAATTGGTGCGATTAAAGAGGGTAATGAAGTTATCGAGTCATTATATGATCGTCTTGTTGGACGTTTTGCAAGAAAAACTGTAAAACATCCTGAAACAGGTGAAGTATTAGTTGCTGAAAATCAATTAATTACTGAAGATATCGCTCATATCGTTGAAAATTCGGGTGTTGAAACTGTAAACATTCGTTCAGCGTTTACGTGTAACACTCGCCACGGTGTATGTAAGAAGTGTTACGGTCGTAACTTAGCAACTGGAACAGACGTAGAAGTAGGAGAAGCGGTAGGTATTATCGCAGCTCAATCTATCGGTGAGCCAGGTACACAGTTAACGATGCGTACATTCCATACAGGTGGGGTTGCCGGAGATGATATTACTCAAGGTTTACCTCGTATCCAAGAGATCTTCGAAGCTCGTAATCCGAAAGGTCAGGCAGTTATCAGTGAAATCGACGGTGTTATCGCAGCGATCAACGACGTTAAAGATCGCCAAGAAGTAGTTGTACAGGGTGAAGTTGAAGCTCGTACGTATGCTATTCCTTACGGTGCTCGTCTGAAAGTAACTCCAGGACAGCCAATTAGCCACGGTAAAGAGTTAACAGAAGGTTCTATTGATCCGAAAGAATTACTAAAAGTAACGGACATTACGGCGGTTCAAGAATACTTATTACGTGAAGTTCAAAAAGTATACCGTATGCAAGGGGTAGAAATTGGTGACAAACACGTAGAGGTAATGGTACGTCAAATGTTACGTAAAGTTCGTGTAAGTGATGCAGGTGAAACAGATGTATTACCAGGAACATTACTAGATATCCATCAGTTTACTGATGCGAATGCTAAGGTCTTACTGCAAGGTAAGCAACCAGCAACAGCTAGACCTGTTCTACTTGGTATTACAAAAGCTTCACTTGAAACAGATTCATTCTTATCTGCAGCATCGTTCCAAGAAACAACTCGTGTCTTAACTGATGCAGCAATTAAGGGTAAACGCGATGAACTTCTAGGATTAAAAGAAAATGTTATTATCGGTAAACTTGTTCCTGCTGGAACAGGTATGAATCGTTATCGCAAAGTGGATCTTGTAAAAACAACACAAGATGACATGAACGTAGAAAACGATGAGGTTTATGTGGAACAGTAAAATTTTCCGTCATAAATTTTGTATAAAAACAATTAATCTTAGTTGACATTGTATGAGTCAAAATGTTACTATAATCAAGGTTGCTCCTGAACGATGCTTTGGAGGATATTTATATGTCTTATCAAAAAGTATCAACTGCTGAAAATGTAGTCGTTGGTCATAAACGCACATTGGAAGCAATCAAAAATGGTACAGTTAAAGAAGTTGTCATCGCAGAGGATGCTGACATGCGGTTAACCCATGCTATCATTCGTATTGCAATGCAATATAACGTGCCCATAACAAAAGTTGAATCAGTTCGTAAGCTTGGTAAAGCTTCGGGGATTCAAGTGGGAGCTTCAGCAATAGGAATAATAAGTTAAAACTGTTTTTGTGAGGAGAGAGCATTTGCTCTTCCTTGCAAAAACTTTGTTTTCAACTAATAATGAACCACCTGGATATGTGGTCATACAAACATGCGAAGGGAGGATAATCAAATGCCTACTATTAACCAATTAGTGAGAAATGGTCGTACTGATAAAGTATGGAAATCTAAATCACCTGCGTTAAACAAAGGTTTTAACTCTTTAAAGAAAAAATCAACTGATATCTCTGCACCTCAAAAACGTGGTGTATGTACTCGTGTTGGTACAATGACTCCAAAGAAACCTAACTCAGCGTTACGTAAATACGCTCGTGTACGTTTAACAAACGGTATCGAGGTTACAGCTTACATCCCAGGTATCGGTCATAACCTACAAGAGCATAGCGTAGTATTAATTCGCGGTGGTCGTGTAAAGGATTTACCGGGGGTACGTTACCACATCGTTCGTGGTGCGCTTGACACAGCTGGTGTTGACAAACGTATGCAAGGACGTTCTAAATATGGTACTAAGAGACCAAAACCTGCTAAAAAATAATAACTTTAAAATGAAAGGAGGAACTCAATATGCCTCGTAAAGGACCTGTTGCGAAACGTGACGTGTTACCAGATCCAATGTACAATTCGAAGCTAGTAACACGCCTTATCAACAAAATGATGGTTGACGGTAAAAAAGGTAAATCTCAAACAATTCTTTATAATGCGTTCGATATCGTAAACGAACGTACTGGTAAAGAGCCAATGGAAGTATTCGAGCAAGCTCTTAAGAACATCATGCCTGTTCTTGAAGTACGCGCTCGTCGTGTTGGTGGTGCTAACTACCAAGTTCCAGTTGAGGTTCGTCCAGAACGCCGTACAACTTTAGGTCTTCGTTGGTTAGTAAACTACGCTCGTCTTCGTGGTGAAAAAACTATGGAAGAGCGTCTTGCTAACGAAATCTTAGATGCAGCTAACAACGCTGGTGCATCTGTTAAGAAACGTGAAGACACTCATAAAATGGCAGAAGCTAACAAAGCATTTGCTCATTACCGTTGGTAGGATTCAACGTAAAATAAATGTAAGCATAAACCGCTTTATTTGTCGCTTATGGAAGTGTGGAGAGGGAGAATGCCTCTCCCTTTCATCGGGCGCTCGTTTTACATAATGAGAGTACTGGACATACTGACATGTGTAACAATATAAAGTGGCTTTTTTGCTACTTAAAATAAAAAAATCCAATCCATATATGGAAGGAGCAAGACACCAAATGGCAAGAGAGTTCTCTTTAGAAAACACTCGTAATATTGGTATCATGGCTCACATCGATGCTGGTAAAACAACAGCAACTGAGCGTATTCTGTACTACACAGGACGTATTCATAAAATCGGTGAAACTCACGAAGGTGCATCTCAGATGGACTGGATGGAGCAAGAGCAAGAGCGTGGTATCACAATTACTTCTGCTGCAACTACAGCACAATGGAAAGGTCATCGTGTAAACATCATTGATACTCCAGGACACGTAGATTTCACAGTAGAAGTAGAACGTTCTTTACGCGTACTTGATGGCGCTGTAGCAGTACTTGATGCGCAATCTGGTGTAGAACCACAAACAGAAACTGTTTGGCGTCAGGCTACTACTTACGGCGTACCTCGTATCGTATTCGTTAACAAAATGGATAAGATCGGTGCAGATTTCTTATACTCTGTAGGAACAATCCACGATCGTTTACAAGCAAACGCACATCCAATTCAGTTACCAATCGGTGCTGAAGATGAGTTCAATGGTATCATTGACCTTGTTGAAGAGTGTGCTTACATGTACGGTAACGATTTAGGAACAGACATTCAACGTGTTGAAATTCCTGAAGAGCACAAAGAATTAGCTGAAGAATACCGTGGAAAACTTATTGAAGCGGTAGCTGAGCTTGATGAAGAAATGATGATGAAGTACCTAGAAGGTGAAGAAATCACTGTAGAAGAGCTTAAAGCTGGTATCCGTAAGGCTACAACTTCTGTAGAATTCTTCCCAGTAATCTGTGGTTCTGCATTCAAAAACAAAGGTGTTCAAATTCTGTTAGACGCAGTTATCGACTACCTTCCATCTCCACTAGATGTACCTGCTATTAAAGGTACTCTACCGGATACAGATGAAGAAGTAGAACGTAAGTCTAGCGATGAAGAACCATTCGCAGCTTTAGCATTCAAAATCATGACTGACCCTTATGTTGGTAAGTTAACGTTCTTCCGTGTGTACTCTGGTGTGTTAAACTCTGGATCATACGTGAAAAACTCAACTAAAGGTAAGCGTGAGCGTGTAGGTCGTATCCTACAAATGCACGCTAACAGCCGTGAAGAGATTTCAACAGTTTACGCTGGTGATATCGCTGCTGCTGTAGGTTTAAAAGATACTACTACTGGTGATACTCTTTGTGACGAGAAGAGCCTTGTTATCCTTGAGTCTATGGAATTCCCAGAGCCAGTTATCTCTGTAGCTATCGAACCAAAATCTAAAGCTGACCAAGATAAAATGGGTACAGCATTATCTAAGCTTTCTGAAGAAGATCCAACATTCCGTGCTCACACTGACCAAGAAACTGGCCAAACTATCATCGCTGGTATGGGTGAACTTCACCTTGATATCATCGTTGACCGTATGCGCCGTGAATTCAAAGTGGAAGCAAACGTTGGTGCTCCTCAGGTAGCATACCGTGAGACTTTCCGCGCTGCTGCGAAAGTTGAAGGTAAGTTCGCTCGTCAATCTGGTGGTCGTGGACAATTCGGTCACGTTTGGATTGAGTTTGAACCTAACGAAGAAGGTAAAGGATTCGAATTCGAAAACAAGATCGTCGGTGGTGTAGTTCCTCGTGAATACATCCCAGCTGTTGGAGCAGGTCTTGAAGATGCACTTAAAAATGGTGTACTAGCTGGTTATCCACTAGTTGACATTAAAGCTGCATTAGTTGACGGATCTTACCATGATGTCGATTCATCTGAGATGGCGTTCAAAATCGCTGCATCTATGGCACTTAAAGCTGCGGTTTCTAAATGTAGCCCAGTAATTCTTGAGCCAATGATGAAAGTTGAAGTTGTAATTCCTGAAGAGTACATGGGTGACATTATGGGTGACGTAACATCTCGTCGTGGACGTGTAGAAGGTATGGAAGCTCGCGGTAACGCACAAGTTGTTCGCGCTATGGTTCCACTTTCTGAAATGTTCGGTTATGCAACGTCATTACGTTCTAACACTCAAGGACGCGGAACATTCTCTATGGTGTTTGACCACTATGAAGAAGTACCAAAGTCTGTTTCTGAAGAAATTATCAAAAAAAATAAAGGTGAATAATTGATTTTTATCGATTGTTCAAGTATAACTACTTATGTAAGCTTAGAAAGTGGGACGTAAGTTTCACTTTCTAGTCTAAATATAAAATAACCTATATAAACTAAGGAGGAATTTAGAATGGCTAAAGCTAAATTCGAACGTTCTAAACCCCATGTTAACATCGGTACAATCGGCCACGTTGACCATGGTAAAACTACATTAACTGCTGCGATCACTACAGTTCTTGCAAAAGCTGGTGGTGCTGAAGCACGCGGATACGATCAAATCGATGCTGCTCCAGAAGAAAGAGAGCGCGGTATCACAATCTCAACTGCACACGTTGAGTACGAAACTGAAACTCGTCACTATGCACACGTTGACTGCCCAGGTCACGCTGACTATGTTAAAAACATGATCACTGGTGCTGCTCAAATGGACGGCGGTATCTTAGTAGTATCTGCTGCTGATGGCCCAATGCCTCAAACACGTGAGCACATCCTTCTTTCTCGTCAAGTAGGTGTTCCTTACATCGTTGTATTCTTAAACAAATGCGACATGGTAGATGACGAAGAATTATTAGAATTAGTAGAAATGGAAGTTCGCGACCTATTATCTGAATACGGATTCCCAGGCGACGACATTCCTGTAATCAAAGGTTCTGCTCTTAAAGCTCTTCAAGGAGAAGCTGATTGGGAGGCAAAAATCATTGAATTAATGGCTGAAGTTGATGCTTACATCCCAACTCCAGAACGTGAAACTGACAAACCATTCTTAATGCCTGTAGAGGACGTATTCTCTATCACAGGTCGTGGTACAGTTGCTACTGGTCGTGTTGAGCGCGGTATCGTTAAAGTTGGTGACGTAGTAGAAATCATCGGTCTTGCTGAAGAAAATGCTTCTACAACTGTAACTGGTGTAGAGATGTTCCGTAAACTTCTTGACCAAGCTCAAGCTGGAGACAACATCGGTGCTTTACTTCGTGGGGTTGCTCGTGAAGACATCCAACGTGGACAAGTACTTGCAAAAAGCGGTTCTGTAAAAGCTCACGCTAAATTCAAAGCTGAAGTTTTCGTATTATCTAAAGAAGAAGGTGGACGTCACACTCCATTCTTCGCTAACTACCGTCCTCAGTTCTACTTCCGTACAACTGACGTAACTGGTATCATCCAATTACCAGAAGGTACTGAAATGGTAATGCCTGGTGACAACATCGAAATGACTATCGAACTTATCGCTCCAATCGCTATCGAAGAGGGAACTAAATTCTCTATTCGTGAAGGTGGACGTACAGTAGGTTACGGTGTAGTTGCTACTATCGTTGAGTAATCTTAACTGATATAAAAAAACCTAAGGGATTTTCCCTTAGGTTTTTTGTTTGCGTTTATATAAGGAAGAAGAGGGTGTTTTTTGTTTTGACGAGTTTCTTCTATAGTATTATAAAAACGACAAAAGATAATCCAGAAACTGTAAAATGAATTCTGTTAGATGAAAACTTGAAATTCTTTAAAGTGCCATGTATAATAGCAAAAGTAGAGAAAAGCAGATGCAAACAAAAAGATGCTTGCATCTAGACGAATAACATTGTATAATAGACAATGTTGGTCTTTGACTGCGATGAAGTGGAAGGTTGCTGACACACCCGGCCGCTTTGCCATGGCATGGTGTGGGGAAATTTCCATGGAGAAGGTCTATTTTAGAAATAGGCGAACGAAGGAGGGAAAATAATGGCAAAAGAAAAAATTCGTATCCGTTTAAAAGCTTACGATCACCGTATTCTTGATCAGTCAGCTGAGAAAATTGTAGAAACAGCTAAGCGTTCTGGGGCAACAGTTTCTGGTCCGATCCCATTACCAACTGAAAAAACTGTTTACACAATTCTTCGTGCTGTTCATAAGTACAAAGATTCTCGTGAGCAATTCGAAATGCGCACGCACAAACGTCTAATCGACATCGTGAGTCCTACTCCACAAACAGTAGATTCATTAATGCGTTTAGACTTACCATCTGGTGTAGATATCGAAATCAAACTATAATTTATATAACTTAAAAATGTAGGAGGTGTAACTCATGACCAAAGGAATCTTAGGAAGAAAGATCGGTATGACTCAAGTATTTGCTGAGAACGGTGAGTTAATCCCAGTAACAGTTATCGCTGCTAATCCAAACGTTGTTCTTCAAAAGAAAACAACTGAAACTGATGGCTACAATGCAATCCAGTTAGGATTTGAAGATAAACGTGAAAAGTTAACTAACAAACCTGAACAAGGCCACACTGCTAAAGCATCTACAACTCCTAAGCGCTTCATTCGCGAAATCCGCGATGCAGACGTGGACGGATTAGAGGTTGGTCAAGAGGTAAAAGTTGACGTATTCGCTACAGGTGAAATCGTTGATGTAACAGGAATTTCTAAAGGTAAAGGTTTCCAAGGTGTTATCAAACGCCACGGACAATCTCGCGGACCTATGTCTCATGGTTCTCGCTATCACCGTCGTCCAGGTTCAATGGGCCCAGTTGCTCCGAACCGTGTATTCAAAGGCAAAAAACTTGCTGGACGTATGGGTGGAGACCAAGTTACTATCCAAAACTTAGAAATCGTTCAAGTTGACACTGAGCGCAACTTATTACTAGTAAAAGGTAACGTTCCAGGTGCTAAGAAATCTCTTGTAGTTGTTCAAGGCGCTGTGAAGGTTAGCAAATAATTCACAATAGGAAGGAGGAATTCCAATGCCAAAAGTTACTGTATATAACCAAACTGGTTCACAGGTTGGTGAAATCGAATTAGCTGAAGCTATTTTCGGTATCGAACCAAATGAAGCTGTACTTTTCGAAGCTGTAATGATGCAACGTGCATCTTTACGTCAAGGTACACACAAAGTAAAAACTCGCTCTGAAGTTCGCGGTGGTGGTCGTAAACCATGGCGTCAAAAAGGAACTGGACGTGCTCGTCAAGGGTCTATCCGCTCTCCTCAATGGCGTGGTGGTGGTACGGTATTCGGACCTACACCAAGAAGCTATGCGTACAAACTTCCTAAGAAAGTTCGTCGTTTAGCAATCAAATCTGCATTAGCTACTAAAGTAGTTGAGAACAACATTGTAGTTCTTGAAGACCTAGTGTTAAATGCACCAAAAACAAAAGACATGCTAGCAGTACTTAAAGGATTAACTGTTGAGAAGAAAGCTCTTATCGTAACTGCTGATGCAAACGAATCTGTAGAGTTATCTGCTCGCAATATCCCTGGAGTAACAGTAATCACTGCTGATGGCGTAAACGTTTTAGACGTGCTTCATCATGATAAGCTAATCATGACAAAAGCGGCAGTGGAAAAAGTAGAGGAGGTGCTTGCATAATGAGAGATCCTCGTGATATCATTAAGCGCCCAGTTATCACTGAACGTTCTATGGAAATGATGGCTGAAAAAAAATACACGTTCGATGTGGACGTTAAATCTAATAAAACAGAAGTTAAAGATGCTCTTGAAGCGATCTTTGGTGTTAAAGTAGAAAAAGTGAACATCATGAACTACAAGCCGAAAGCAAAACGCGTTGGTCGTCACGCTGGTTTTACTAGCCGTCGTCGTAAAGCAATCGTTAAGCTAACTGCTGACAGCAAAGAAATCGAAATCTTCCAAGGCGTTTAATTCTTACTAAAGAAGGAGGGAAATTGAGATGGGAATCAAAAAGTATAATCCAACTACTAACGGTCGTCGTAATATGACTACGAATGATTTCGCTGAAATCACGACTGATAGACCCGAAAAGTCATTACTTGCTCCTTTAAGCAAGAAGGCTGGTCGTAATAACCAAGGTAAAATCACTGTACGTCATCAAGGTGGCGGACATAAGCGTCAATACCGTATCATCGACTTTAAGCGTAACAAAGATGGAATTCCAGGACGCGTTGCTACGATCGAATACGATCCAAACCGCTCTGCGAATATCGCATTAATTAACTACGTTGACGGTGAAAAACGTTACATTCTTGCTCCTAAATCTTTAGAAGTAGGTATGGAAGTTATGTCTGGCCCAGAAGCTGACATTAAAATCGGTAACGCATTACCATTAATCAACATTCCAGTAGGTACTGTTGTTCATAACATCGAGCTTAAGCCTGGTCGTGGCGGACAATTAGTTCGTTCTGCTGGTACATCTGCTCAAGTACTTGGTAAAGAAGGTAAATACGTACTTGTACGTTTAACTTCTGGTGAAGTACGTCTTGTTTTATCTGCTTGTCGCGCTTCAATCGGTCAAGTAGGTAACGAACAACACGAACTTATCAAAATCGGTAAAGCAGGTCGCTCTCGCTGGTTAGGTAAACGCCCAACAGTTCGTGGTTCTGTAATGAACCCTGTTGATCACCCACACGGTGGTGGTGAAGGACGTTCTCCAATCGGACGTAAGTCTCCAATGTCTCCATGGGGTAAACCAACTCTTGGATTCAAGACTCGTAAGAAAAACAAAGCGTCTGACAAATTTATCGTTCGTCGTCGTAAAAAATAATGGGATTGTAGTACGGTTCATTTCTAGAACCGTACGCCAATCACGAAGGGAGGCACCAAAATGGCTCGTAGCTTAAAAAAAGGACCATTTGTCGATGATCACTTAATGAGCAAAATGGAAAAATTAGTTGCATCTGAGCAAAAACAAGTTGTTAAAACTTGGTCTCGCCGTTCAACAATCTTCCCTCAGTTCATCGGACACACAATCGCTGTATATGATGGTCGTAAACACGTACCTGTGTACATCACTGAGGATATGGTTGGCCATAAGTTAGGTGAATTCGCACCAACTCGTACGTACAAAGGTCACCTTGCTGACGATAAGAAAACTAGAAGATAATGAGAGGAGGCACTTCAATGCAAGCTAAAGCAGTAGCGAGAACAGTTCGTATTGCTCCTCGTAAAGTTCGTTTAGTAGTAGACTTAATCCGAGGTAAGCAAGTGGGTGAAGCGATTGCTATCCTTAACCACACACCAAAAACTGCTTCTCCAGTTGTAGAAAAAGTTTTAAAATCTGCAATCGCAAATGCAGAGCACAATTATGAGATGGACATTAACAACCTAGTTGTAGAAAAAGTTTTCGTTGACGAAGGTCCAACGTTAAAACGTTTCCGTCCACGTGCAATGGGTCGTGCAAGCCAAATTAACAAACGCACAAGCCACATCACAGTTGTGGTATCAGAAAAGAAGGAGGGATAATCGATGGGTCAAAAGGTTAATCCAATTGGTCTTCGTGTCGGCGTTATCCGTGACTGGGAATCTCGTTGGTTCGCTGAGAAAGATTACGCTACATTATTACATGAAGACATCAAAATCCGTGAGTACATTAATGTACGCTTAAAAGATTCTGCTGTTGCTAAAGTAGAAATCGAACGTGCAGCAAATCGTGTAAATGTTACAATTCACACTGCAAAACCTGGTATGGTAATTGGTAAAGGTGGTACTGAAGTTGAAGCACTTCGTAAAGCTCTTAACCAATTAACAGGCAAGCGTGTACACATCAACATTTTAGAAGTTAAGAGAGCTGATCTTAACGCTAAATTAGTAGGCGAAAACATCGCTCGTCAATTAGAAAACCGTGTATCATTCCGTCGTGCACAAAAGCAAGTTATTCAACGTGCTATGCGTGCAGGTGCTAAAGGTATTAAAACACAGGTTTCTGGTCGTCTTGGCGGAGCTGATATCGCTCGTGCAGAATCTTACAGTGAAGGAACTGTTCCACTTCATACACTTCGCGCTGATATTGACTATGCAGCAGTTGAAGCTGATACAACATACGGTAAATTAGGCGTAAAAGTATGGATCTACCGTGGAGAAGTCCTTCCTACAAAAAAGAAAGCTTCTGAGGAAGGAGGAAAATAATATGTTAATGCCAAAACGCGTAAAATATCGTAGAGAGCATCGTGGTAAAATGCGTGGTCGTGCTAAAGGTGGAACTGAAATTGCTTTCGGTGAATTCGGTTTACAAGCACAAGCTGCTTCATGGATTACAAACCGTCAAATCGAAGCTGCTCGTCGTGCAATGACTCGTTACATGAAACGTGGCGGTAAAGTATGGATTAAAATTTTCCCTTCTAAACCTTACACTGCAAAACCTCTAGAAGTACGTATGGGTTCCGGTAAAGGGGCACCAGAAGGCTGGGTAGCAGTAGTAAAACCTGGGAAAATTATGTTCGAAATCGCGGGTGTATCTGAAGAGGTAGCACGCGAAGCATTACGTCTTGCAGCTCACAAGTTACCTGTGAAATGTAAATTCGTAAAACGTGAAGAAAATGGTGGTGAATCTAATGAAAACTAATGATATTCGTGAATTAACCACTGCCGAAATCGAAACAAAAGTTAAAGCTTTAAAGGAAGAGTTGTTTAATCTTCGCTTCCAACTTGCTACAGGACAATTAGAGAATCCAACTCGCATTCGTGAAGTGCGTAAAGCAATTGCTCGTATGAAAACTGTAGTTCGTGAAAGAGAGATCGGAATTAATCGATAAATTGAGGGGAGGTTTGCATAGTGAGCGAACGTAACCAACGCAAAGTTTATACTGGTCGTGTAGTGTCTGACAAAATGGACAAAACGATTACAGTTTTAGTTGAAACTTACAAAACTCATTCCTTGTACGGAAAACGTGTTAAGTATTCTAAGAAGTACAAAGCCCATGATGAGCAAAACCAAGCGAAACTTGGCGATATCGTTAAAATCATGGAAACTCGCCCGCTTTCTGCTACTAAGCGTTTCCGTTTAGTTGAAATCGTTGAAGAAGCGGTTATTATCTAAATAGACGAATCGGAATTTTTAGTCCGAAGGGAGGTTTCATAACATGATCCAACAAGAATCTCGTTTGAAAGTTGCTGACAACTCTGGTGCACGTGAACTTTTAACAATTAAAGTATTAGGCGGCTCTGGTCGTAAGTATGCTAACATTGGTGACATTATCGTTGCTACGGTAAAACAAGCAACACCAGGTGGCGTTGTTAAAAAAGGTGACGTTGTTAAAGCAGTAGTAGTACGTACGAAGAGCGGAGCTCGTCGTCCGGACGGTTCTTACATCAAATTTGATGAAAACGCAGCGGTTATCATTAAAGACGATAAGAGCCCACGTGGTACTCGTATCTTCGGACCAGTAGCTCGTGAATTACGTGATAGCAACTTCATGAAGATCGTTTCTTTAGCTCCAGAAGTTCTATAATTTAAGGTATTGCCTTGCTAAGGAGGTGCAGAATTAAGATGCATGTAAAAAAAGGTGATAAAGTACAGGTAATCACTGGTAAAGACAAAGGAAAACAAGGCGTTATCCTTGTGGCTTTCCCAAAGCAAAACCGTGTTATCGTTGAGGGTGTCAATATCGTTAAGAAGCACTCTAAGCCATCTCAATTAAATCCACAAGGTGGAATTATTACTAAAGAAGCACCTATTCACGTTTCTAACGTTATGATTTTAGATCCGAAAACAGGTGAACCTACTCGCGTAGGCTTCAAAGTAGAAGATGGTAAAAAAGTTCGTATTGCAAAAAAATCTGGTGAATTATTAGATAAATAATTTTCTTAAGAAAGGAGGTCACTTCATTGAATCGCCTTAAAGAGAAGTTCCAAAAGGAAATTACTCCTGCTCTAGTGAGCAAGTTTAACTATAAATCTGTAATGCAGGTACCAAAAATCGAAAAGATCGTAATCAACACTGGTGTTGGTGACGCGGTATCTAACTCAAAAGCGTTAGACAACGCAGTAGAAGAATTAACACAAATCACAGGTCAAAAACCTGTTGTAACTCGTGCTAAAAAATCAATCGCTGGTTTCCGTCTTCGTGAAGGTATGCCAATCGGTGCGAAAGTAACTTTACGCGGCGAGCAAATGTATGAGTTCTTCGACAAATTAGTATCAGTTTCTTTACCACGTGTACGTGATTTCCGTGGTGTTTCTAAGAAATCATTCGATGGTCGTGGAAACTATACATTAGGTGTTAAAGAGCAACTTATTTTCCCTGAGATTGATTATGATAAAGTAAGCAAAGTCCGCGGTATGGACATCGTAATCGTTACTACAGCGAAAACTGATGAAGAAGCTCGTGAACTTTTAACACAATTCGGTATGCCATTCCAAAAATAATGGAAGCCAACGCTAAGTAGAGGAGGCGAAAACGTGGCTAAAAAATCTATGATAGCGAAACAAAAGCGTACTCCTAAGTTTAAAGTACAAGAGTATACACGTTGCGAACGCTGCGGTCGTCCGCATTCTGTATACCGCAAATTTAAACTTTGCCGTATTTGTTTCCGTGAACTTGCATATAAAGGTCAAATTCCTGGTGTTAAAAAAGCTAGTTGGTAAAACCCACAAATGGGAAGGAGGTAAAACACATGGTGATGACAGATCCAATTGCAGACATGCTTACTCGCATCCGTAATGCGAACATGGTACGTCATGAGAAATTAGAGGTTCCTGCTTCTAAAATCAAAAAAGAGATCGCTGAACTTTTAAAACGTGAAGGTTTCATTCGTGATGTAGAATACATCGAGGATAACAAACAAGGTATCCTTCGTATTTTCCTGAAATATGGTGCAAACAATGAACGTGTAATCACTGGATTAAAACGTATCAGTAAACCTGGCTTACGCGTTTACGCTAAAGCTGACGAAGTACCACGTGTACTTAACGGATTAGGTATCGCTCTTGTTTCTACATCTAAGGGAGTAATGACAGACAAAGACGCTCGTCAATTACAAACTGGTGGAGAAGTAGTAGCATACGTTTGGTAATATATATTTAAAACGAACGGAGGTGTGACCACATGTCTCGTATTGGTAAAAAGATTCTTGAAATCCCTGCAGGTGTTACTATTACAGTTGCAGAAGACAATACTGTAACAGTAAAAGGCCCTAAAGGTGAATTAACTCGTACTTTCAATGCTGATATGCTTATCAAAATTGAAGAGAATACATTAACAGTTGAGCGTCCATCTGAACAGAAGGAACACCGTGCATTACACGGTACAACTCGTGCTTTAATCGGAAACATGGTTGAAGGTGTAACTGAAGGTTTCGCACGCGGACTTGAATTAGTCGGTGTTGGTTACCGTGCTCAAAAACAAGGTGATAAACTTGTATTAAGCGTAGGTTATTCTCATCCAGTAGAAATGACTCCGGAAGCAGGTCTTGAAGTTGAAGTACCTGCACCAACTAAGATCGTAATTAAAGGTATCGACAAGCAACGTGTTGGCGAATTCGCTGCTAACATCCGTGCTGTACGTGCTCCTGAGCCTTACAAAGGTAAAGGTATTCGTTACGAAGGCGAAGTTGTTCGTCGTAAAGAAGGTAAAACTGCTAAGTAAACCCGTTAGGTGAGAGAAAGGAGTGACAAGAATGATCACTAAAGCTGATAAAAATGCGACTCGTAAGAAAAGACATGCACGTGTACGTGCTAAACTTACTGGTACTGCAGAGCGTCCACGTTTAAACGTGTTCCGTTCTAACCAACATATTTACGCTCAAGTTATTGATGATGTGAATGGTGTAACGTTAGTAAGTGCATCTACTCTTGATAAAGACCTTGCTCTTAACGGTACTAGCAATATTGAAGCTGCTACGAAAGTTGGAGAATCAGTTGCTAAGCGTGCTGTAGAGAAAGGCGTTAAAGAAGTAGTATTTGATCGCGGTGGTTACTTATACCATGGCCGTGTTAAAGCTCTAGCTGAAGCTGCTCGTGAGGCTGGATTACAATTTTAATGGTCAAAGGAGGGAAAATTGATGCATCGCATTGACCCAAGTAAATTAGAACTTGAAGAACGTGTAGTTACGATAAATCGTGTCGCGAAAGTTGTTAAGGGTGGTCGTCGTTTCCGCTTTGCTGCACTAGTTGTAGTTGGCGATAAAAACGGTCATGTTGGATTCGGTACTGGTAAAGCACAAGAGGTACCAGACGCAATCCGTAAAGCTATCGAAGACGCTAAGAAAAACTTAATCGCTGTACCATTAGTTGGTACAACAATTCCACACACAATCAACGGTCATTTTGGCGCTGGTGAAGTATTCTTAAAACCTGCTGCTGAGGGTACTGGTGTTATTGCTGGTGGACCTGTTCGTGCGGTCCTTGAATTAGCTGGTGTACAAGATATTCTTTCGAAATCTCTTGGTTCTAACACACCAATCAACATGATTCGCGCTACTGTGAACGGATTAAGCGAACTTAAGCGCGCTGAAGATGTTGCAAAATTACGCGGTAAATCTGTAGAAGAGCTACTAGGTTAAGGAGGGAAAACAAATGGCGAAAAAGTTAGAAATTACCCTCACTCGTAGTGTAATTGGTCGTCCACAAGATCAACGTGCGACGGTAGAAGCTTTAGGTCTTAAAAAGTTGAATTCAACTGTAGTTAAGGAAGAAACTCCTGCTATTCTTGGTATGATCAACAAAGTTTCTCACCTTGTAACTGTAAAAGAAGCTTAAGGATAACTCATTAATATAAGGAGGTGCCTGGGAATGAAACTTCATGAATTAAAACCTGCAGAAGGTTCTCGTAAAGTACGTAACCGTGTCGGTCGTGGTATCGGTTCTGGTAACGGTAAAACTGCTGGTAAAGGTCATAAAGGACAAAACGCACGTTCTGGCGGCGGTGTTCGTCTTGGCTTCGAAGGTGGTCAAACTCCATTATTCCGTCGTTTACCAAAACGCGGCTTCACAAACATTAACCGTAAAGAGTTTGCTATTGTAAACTTATCAACGTTAAATCGTTTTGAAGATGGTACAGAAGTAACACCTGAATTATTGCTGGAAACTGGCGTTATCAGCAAGTTAAACGACGGTGTTAAAGTTCTTGCAAGCGGAGCAGTAGAGAAAAAACTAACTGTTAAAGCGCACAAGTTCTCTTCAAGTGCTAAAGAAGCAATTGAAGCAGCTGGCGGATCAGTTGAGGTGATCTAATGTTTCGTACAATCTCCAACTTTATGCGCGTTGCTGAGATAAGACGTAAAATATTATTCACTTTAGCGATGTTAATCGTATTCAGGATTGGCACGTTTATCCCCGTGCCATTTACAAATGGAGACGTACTGAAGGCACAAGATCAATTAAATGCTTTAGGTATTCTAAATACATTTGGCGGTGGAGCCTTGAAAAACTTCTCCATCTTTGCGATGGGAATCATGCCGTATATTACAGCATCCATCATCGTGCAATTATTGCAGATGGATGTTGTTCCTAAATTTTCGGAATGGTCGAAGCAAGGTGAAATGGGCCGTCGTAAATTAACGCAATTCACGCGTTACTTTACAATTGTTCTTGCGTTTATTCAGGGGTTTGGTATGTCAATCGGTTTTAACGGTATGGTAGGTGGACAATTAATTTTGAATCCAGGTTGGAGCACTTATTTATACATTG
Source organism: Bacillus cereus group sp. BfR-BA-01441 (assembly GCF_022663075.1). NCBI lineage: Bacteria > Bacillati > Bacillota > Bacilli > Caryophanales > Bacillaceae > Bacillus > Bacillus cereus group sp. BfR-BA-01441. The sequence continues at coordinate 15,059 of NZ_JAKUEU010000030.1, read as the reverse complement.
CTACGGTACTGACTGCTGGTACTGCATTTTTAATGTGGTTAGGTGAACAGATTACAGCTAAAGGTGTAGGTAATGGTATTTCCATCCTTATCTTTGGCGGTATTGCCGCAGCGATCCCAAGTGTTATATCTCAAGTGTATCAGCAACAGTTTCAAAATATCGGAGATCAATTGTTCATGAGTATCGTTAAAGTTGCATTGATTTTACTAGCTGTGCTAGCAGTTATTGTGGGTGTTATTTTCATTCAACAGGCTGTTAGAAAGATCCCAATTCAATATGCGAAGCGTGTAACAGGAGGAAATGGTGGTTATGCTGGAGCACAAAACACACATTTACCGCTTAAGGTAAATAGTGCTGGTGTTATTCCAGTAATTTTTGCTGTTTCATTCTTAATTACGCCTCCGACTATTGCACAGTTCTTCCCGAAACATGATGTATCGCAGTGGATTATTGCAAACTTTAACTATTCTCACCCAGTGGGAATGATCATATATGTTGCGCTCATTGTAGCCTTCACATATTTCTATGCATTTGTTCAGGTTAATCCAGAGCAAATGTCAGAGAATCTAAACAAGCAAGGTGGATATGTTCCAGGTATTCGTCCGGGTAAGAATACGGAACAATATCTAACAAAAATCTTGTATCGTTTGACCTTTGTAGGATCAATTTTCCTAGCAGCGATTGCAATCTTACCAGTTATCTTTACGAAATTGGGAAATCTTCCTCCATCTGCACAGATCGGTGGAACGAGTATGTTAATCGTTGTCGGCGTTGCTTTAGAAACAATGAAGCAGCTAGAAAGCCAACTGGTAAAACGCCATTACAAAGGGTTTATCAAGCAGTGAGTAAGTGGGAAGAATTGTCTTCCCTACATGCTCATGTACTCTGAGGGGGAACAAGGATGAACTTAATTTTAATGGGGCTTCCTGGTGCTGGTAAAGGTACACAAGCCGAACAGATTGTTGCCAAGTATAACATCCCTCACATTTCAACAGGAGACATGTTCCGTGCAGCTATGAAGGCTGAAACTGAAATGGGTCTACAAGCAAAATCTTTTATTGATAAAGGTGCACTTGTTCCAGATGAAGTTACAATCGGAATCGTTCGTGAACGTTTAAGTCAAGACGACTGCGTAAGAGGTTTCTTACTAGACGGTTTCCCACGAACTGTTGCACAAGCATCAGCTCTTGAAGAAATTATGAAAGATCTTGGCAAAAAAATCGACTATGTTTTAAACATTAATGTGGATTCAGGGTTGTTATTAAAACGCCTTACAGGCCGTCGCATTTGTAAAGAGTGCGGTGCGACTTACCACTTAGAATTCAATCCACCAGCAAAAGCTGATGTGTGCGATAAATGTGGTGGCGAATTATATCAACGCTCTGATGACAATGAAGAAACTGTAGCAAATCGTTTAGATGTAAATATTAAGCAAACAAAACCTTTGCTTGATTTCTACGAAGAGCTTGGTTACTTACAAAGCATTAATGGTGAGCAAGATATCAATAAAGTATTTGCTGATATCGATGTTCTCATCGGAGGCTTAGCGTAATGATAATCTGCAAAACTCCTCGCGAGATAGAAATCATGCGAGAAGCTGGCAGGATCGTTGCTTTGACTCATCAAGAGTTGAAACAGCACATTACTCCAGGAATTACAACGAAAGAGCTCGATCAAATAGCGGAAAAGACGATTCAAAAATATGGTGCTACGCCATCTTTTAAAGGATACAACGGATTTCCGGGGAGCATATGTGCTTCTGTAAATGAAGAGCTTGTACACGGAATTCCAGGGAAGCGCAAGCTCAAAGAGGGCGATATCATCAGTATCGATATTGGTGCGAAATACAATGGGTACCATGGAGATTCTGCATGGACGTATCCAGTTGGAAACATTTCTGAATCTGTTCAAAAGCTACTTGATGTCACAGAAAAATCGTTGTATCTTGGTCTAGAACAAGTAAAACCAGGCGAGAGATTATCAAATATCTCACATGCGGTTCAAACCCATGCTGAAGAGAATGGATTCTCGATCGTTAGGGAGTATGTTGGTCACGGAATCGGGCAAGACTTACATGAGGACCCTCAAATCCCGCACTATGGTCCACCAAATAGAGGCCCTAGATTAAAGCCGGGAATGGTCATCTGTGTTGAGCCGATGGTGAATCAAGGAAGACGATATGTAAAAACACTATCTGATGACTGGACAGTGGTAACGGTAGATGGTAAATGGTGTGCCCATTTTGAGCACACGATTGCTCTTACAGAAGCAGGATACGAAATCCTTACCACTTTATAAGTAGCTGGCTCTCCGGGATTTCAGAGCAGTGTAAAATGTTACTGATTTGAAGAAGGGAGAACTATTGAATGGCTAAAGATGATGTAATTGAAGTCGAAGGTACCGTTCTTGAAACGTTGCCAAATGCTATGTTCAAAGTAGAATTAGAGAATGGGCATGTCGTATTGGCTCACGTTTCTGGTAAAATCCGTATGAACTTCATTCGTATTTTACCAGGAGACAAAGTTACGGTAGAATTATCTCCGTACGATTTAAATCGTGGTCGTATTACGTACCGTTTTAAATAATATAGCACTCCGTAATCTTTAAGGAGGTTCGAGACATGAAAGTAAGACCGTCAGTTAAACCAATCTGCGAAAAATGTAAAGTTATTCGTAGACGTGGAAAAGTAATGGTTATTTGTGAAAACCCTAAACATAAACAAAAACAAGGTTAATCAGAAGGAGGTGCATTCGTAATGGCACGTATCGCAGGTGTAGATATTCCTCGAGACAAACGCGTTGTTATTTCTTTAACTTACGTATTCGGCATTGGTCGCACAACTGCTGAAAAAATTCTTGCTGAAGCAGGTATTTCTGAAGAAACACGAGTTCGTGATTTAACGGAAGACGAATTAGGACGTATCCGTGATATCATCGATCGTATTAAAGTTGAGGGAGACCTTCGTCGTGAAGTATCTCTTAACATCAAACGTCTAATGGAGATCGGTTCTTACCGTGGTCTTCGTCACCGTCGTGGTTTACCAGTTCGTGGTCAAAACTCTAAAAACAATGCTCGTACACGTAAAGGTCCACGTCGTACAGTAGCAAATAAAAAGAAATAATAAGTAAAGGAGGTTGAACTAACAATGGCACGTAAAACAAACACTCGTAAAAAACGTGTGAAAAAGAATATTGAAGCTGGTATAGCTCATATTCGTTCTACTTTCAACAACACAATCGTAACACTTACAGATACTCACGGTAACGCACTTTCTTGGTCTAGTGCTGGTGCACTTGGTTTCCGTGGATCTCGTAAATCTACTCCATTCGCTGCGCAAATGGCTGCTGAAACTGCTGCTAAAGCTGCAATGGAACACGGTTTAAAAACTTTAGAGGTTACTGTTAAAGGTCCTGGTGCTGGTCGTGAAGCTGCAATTCGTGCTCTTCAAGCTGCAGGTCTAGAAGTAACAGCAATTAGAGATGTTACTCCAGTTCCTCATAATGGATGTCGTCCACCAAAACGTCGTCGTGTGTAATTTTTCTGTATAGAATTTTCCCTTTTGTCTATAATGGATATGATGCATTATCGAGAAATTTCGTACAGAAACATCGCTTGTTGTGCACAATCGGGAACTGCCTAAGGGGGACTTTCGGTTAGACAGGGGTTATACCTTTGTTTAACCGGGGTTTCGACGTTTTGAAGGAGGGTTTAGTTAATGATTGAAATCGAAAAGCCGAAAATCGAAACGGTTGAACTTAACGAAGATGCTAAATATGGTAAATTCGTAATTGAACCGCTTGAGCGTGGATATGGTACTACTTTGGGTAACTCCTTACGTCGTATTCTTTTATCCTCACTCCCTGGTGCCGCTGTTACTGCTATCCAAATCGATGGCGTATTACATGAATTTTCAACAGTTGAGGGCGTAGTAGAAGACGTTACGACGATCATCTTAAACTTGAAAAAGTTAGCTCTTAAAATCTACTCTGAAGAAGAGAAGACGTTGGAAATTGATGTACAGGGCGAAGGTATTGTCACAGCTGCTGATATTACTCACGATAGTGATGTAGAAATCTTAAATCCAGATTTACACATTGCAACGTTAGCAAAAGATGCGCATTTCCGCGTGCGTTTAACTGCAAAGCGTGGCCGTGGGTATACGCCAGCTGATGCAAATAAAAGCGAAGATCAACCAATAGGAGTAATTCCTATTGATTCTATTTATACTCCAGTATCACGTGTGACTTACCAAGTGGAAAAGACACGTGTCGGACAAGTGGCTAATTATGATAAGCTTACGCTTGATGTATGGACGGATGGAAGCATCGGGCCAAAAGAAGCTATCTCTTTAGGTGCCAAAATCTTAACTGAGCATTTAAATATCTTTGTTGGTTTAACTGATGAAGCACAAAATGCTGAGATTATGGTCGAGAAGGAAGAAGATCAAAAAGAGAAAGTTCTTGAGATGACTATCGAAGAACTAGACCTTTCTGTTCGTTCTTATAATTGCCTAAAACGTGCAGGAATTAATACTGTACAAGAGCTTGCGAACAAAACAGAAGAAGATATGATGAAAGTTCGTAACTTAGGACGTAAATCCTTAGAAGAAGTTAAACATAAACTTGAGGAATTAGGTTTAGGTTTACGTAAAGACGACTGAGGATTTAAACCCATCAACAAAGGAGGGAACTACGAATGGCATACAGAAAATTAGGCCGTACAAGTGCGCAACGTAAAGCTATGTTACGTGATTTAGCTACTGATTTAATTATCAACGAGCGCATCCAAACGACAGAAACTCGTGCAAAAGAACTTCGTTCTGTAGTGGAAAAAATGATCACTTTAGGTAAACGCGGAGATCTTCATGCTCGTCGTCAAGCAGCAGCTTTCATTCGCAATGAAGTAGCTAACGCTGAGACTGGTCAAGATGCACTTCAAAAACTATTCGCTGATGTAGCTCCACGCTATGCTGAGCGCCAAGGCGGATACACTCGTATTGCAAAAATTGGTCCACGTCGCGGAGACGCAGCACCAATGGTAATTATCGAGTTAGTATAATGATAATTAAAAGGGCAGGACAGTTCTTTTCAAGAAACTGGTCATGGCCCTTTTTTTTAAATATAAAAATAGGCTAACTTGGCGAAGGAAAGGGTGCCTTCTATTGAAAAAAGAGAAACTTCGGATAGAAAATATATCATTTCAATATCCTGGGGCAGCCACTTATGCATTAAAAGATGTTTCATTTTCCTTATATGAGGGAGAATGGGTATCTATTATTGGACAAAACGGTTCAGGAAAGTCTACACTTGCAAAATTATTGAATGGTTTGTTTTTGCCAGAAGCAGGGACTATTACAGTAAATGATACAATGGTTTTATCAGAGGAAACGGTATGGGATGTTCGAAAACAAATTGGAATGGTATTTCAAAATCCAGATAATCAATTTGTTGGAACGACAGTGCAAGATGATGTTGTATTTGGCTTGGAGAATATCGGAATGCCAAGAGAACAAATGATTGAAAGATTAGAACAGGCCTTGCAACTTGTCCGTATGGAAGATTTTCTTAATGATGAGCCTCATTCCTTATCTGGTGGGCAAAAGCAGCGAGTGGCAATAGCAGGCGTTTTAGCACTTCAACCATCTATTTTAATATTAGATGAAGCAACGTCAATGTTAGACCCTCAAGGGAGACGTGAAGTAGTAGAAACGGTTAGACAACTTGTTACTCAAAAAGGTATTACCGTGTTATCAATTACGCACGATTTAGAAGAAGCGGCACAGTCAGATCGTGTCATTATTTTAAATAAGGGAGAAATATTAGAGGAAGGGACTCCAGAAAAAATTTTCAAATCCTCTCATATGCTCCAAGAAATTGGCTTAGATGTACCGTTTTCGGTGAAAATAGCAGAATTATTAAAAAGAAATGAAATTCTCTTGCAAAATACGCATCTTACAATGGAAAGCTTGGTGAACGAACTTTGGAGATTACATTCCAAAAAGTAGAACATCGTTATCAATATAAAACTCCATTTGAAAGACGCGCACTTTATGATGTAGACGTGTCGTTTCCAAGTGGGGGCTATTATGCCATTATCGGTCATACTGGTTCAGGAAAGTCGACGATGATTCAACATTTAAATGGTTTATTGCAGCCGACAAATGGTACAGTTCAAATTGGTGAACATTTGATTTCGGCAGGAAAGAAAGAAAAAAAGCTAAAGCCACTACGTAAAAAAGTAGGGGTTGTCTTTCAATTTCCAGAACATCAGTTGTTTGAAGAGACTGTGGAGAAAGATATTTGTTTCGGCCCTACTAATTTTGGAGTATCTGTAGACGAAGCAAGGCAAAAGGCTAGAAAGGCAATTGAACTTGTAGGGCTAGAACCAGAACTGTTAACACGTTCTCCGTTCGAATTAAGTGGTGGACAAATGAGACGTGTTGCTATAGCGGGTGTACTGGCAATGGAACCTGAAGTGCTTGTATTAGATGAACCTACAGCAGGACTAGATCCAAAAGGGCAGAACGAACTTATGGAGATGTTTTATAAGCTGCACAAGGAGAAGGGTCTTACAGTCATCCTTGTAACGCATAATATGGAGGATGCTGCTCAGTATGCGGAGCAGATTGTAGTTATGCATAAAGGAACGGTCTTTTTGCAAGGAAGTGCAGAGGAAGTATTTTCACATGCTGATGAACTAGAGAAAATTGGTGTGGATCTTCCTATGTCATTAAAGTATAAACGTGCAATTGAAGAGAAGTTTGGTATTTCAATTCCAAAGGCTACCTTATCTTTAGAGGATCTTACTCATGAAGTTGTGCAGGTGTTACGAAAAGGTGGTCATGAATCATGCAGCAGTTGATTATTGGGAGATATATCCCGGGGAATTCACTTATTCATCAACTTGATCCACGTACGAAGCTGCTGATTGTCTTTTTATATGTATTTGTTGTTTTCTTAGCAAATAATGCGATTTCATATGGATTTTTATTTTTATATGCACTCATTGCTTTATTTTTTGCAAAAGTGCCGATTCGTTATGTACTTTCGGGCTTAAAACCAATTTTATGGATTTTTCTTTTTACATTTTTCCTGCATATTTTTACAAATAAAGAGGGGGATGTACTATTCCAGCTTGGTTGGTTTTCGATATATGAAAAAGGATTAGAGCAAGGGATATACATTTCTGTACGATTCTTCGTTATTATTTTAATGACGACATTATTAACGTTAACGACGACACCTATTGAAATTACAGATGGTTTGGAGACGTTATTAAAGCCGTTGAAGCGTATAAAGGTTCCTGTTCATGAAATCGCATTAATGATGTCAATTTCTCTTCGTTTTATCCCGACATTAATGGATGAAACGAGTAAAATAATGAAAGCACAAGCGTCACGTGGTATTGATTTTGCCGGGGGACCGATAAAAGATAGAATGAAAGCTATTATTTCACTGCTCGTTCCTCTGTTTATCAGTGCTTTTAAGCGTGCAGAGGACTTAGCCATTGCGATGGAAGCTCGTGGATATCAGAGTGGTGAAGGACGTACTAAATTTAGGCAACTACGCTGGAAAACAAGCGATACAGTAACGATTGTCAGCTTATTTTGTTTAGCTTGTATTTTGGCATGGGTGCGATCGTAATGGAGAATAGAGAAATGGATAGAATAAAATGTACGGTTGCATATGATGGCATGCATTTTTGTGGTTATCAAATTCAGCCGAACCATCGTACTGTTCAACAGGAGATAGAAAAAGCATTGCAGAAATTGCATAAGGGAGAACTTGTTCGTGTTCAGGCATCTGGTAGAACAGATTCTACAGTTCATGCAAAAGGACAAGTAATACACTTTGATACTCCTTTGTCTCTTGAAGAATGGCAATGGAGTAATGCTTTAAACACAATGTTGCCAGATGATATTGTTATTAGGCAAGTAGAGAAAAAAACAGAAGAATTTCATGCACGTTACGGTGTTGAGAAAAAAGAATATCGTTATCGTGTATTATTATCAAAGACTGCGGATGTATTCCGTAGAAATTACGTATATCAATATCCATACCCGCTCGAAATCAACTCTATAAGAAAAGCAATTCCTTATTTTATTGGAACGCATGATTTTACTTCTTTTTGTTCGGCAAAAACTGACAAAAAAGATAAAGTGCGAACAATTTATGAAATCGAGTTAATTGAACAAGATGATGAAATAATTTTTCGTTTTGTAGGTAATGGATTTTTATATAATATGGTCAGAATTATTGTTGGTACGTTACTTAGCGTAGGGCAAGGAAAGCTTGATCCTGATAGCATTCCAGAGATTTTAGCGAAACAAAATCGTCAGTTTGCTGGAAAGATGGCTCCAGGTCATGGGCTTTACTTGTGGGAGGTAAACTATAACAACTAATCCTGGTGTAACATTTGCTTGACATTAGAAACTCAAAAGTATATCATAACATATGGTATTGTTTCTAAAACCACGATTAGCCCCGGAAGGAAATCGTGTTTAAGATAAACAATAGATTTTTTCTATGGAAAAGATAACGAGGAGGGAAACACATGCGTACGACTTTTATGGCAAAAGCTAACGAAGTTGAGCGTAAATGGTATGTGGTTGATGCTGAAGGTCAAACTTTAGGTCGCCTTGCTAGTGAAGTAGCATCCATTTTACGTGGTAAAAACAAACCTACATTTACACCACACGTTGACACGGGTGATCATGTAATTATTATTAACGCTGAGAAAATTCATTTAACAGGTAATAAATTAAACGATAAAATTTACTACCGTCACACTAACCACCCAGGTGGACTTAAGCAAAGAACAGCTCTTGAAATGCGTACAAACTACCCTGTACAAATGTTAGAGCTTGCAATTAAAGGCATGCTTCCAAAAGGACGCTTAGGCCGTCAAGTTTCTAAGAAACTTAACGTGTATGCTGGAGCAGAGCATCCACACCAAGCACAAAAACCAGAAGTTTACGAACTTCGCGGATAATTAATTAAAGGAGGGCTTACTTTGGCACAGGTTCAATACTATGGCACTGGACGTCGTAAGAGTTCAGTAGCGCGCGTACGCCTAGTTCCAGGCGAAGGACGCGTTATCATTAACGGTCGTGATTTTGAAAACTATATCCCATTTGCTGCATTACGTGAAGTAGTGAAACAACCTCTAGTTGCAACAGAAACTTTAGGTAACTACGATGTACTTGTAAACGTAAATGGTGGTGGATACACTGGTCAAGCTGGTGCTATTCGTCACGGTATTTCTCGCGCTTTATTAAAAGCTGATCCAGAATACCGTCTAACACTAAAACGTGCAGGTCTATTAACTCGTGACGCACGTATGAAAGAGCGTAAAAAATACGGTCTTAAAGGCGCACGTCGTGCACCTCAGTTCTCAAAACGTTAATTTTTGCGAACTACAAACCCCAACCATTTTGGTTGGGGTTTTTTATGTTTCATTCCTCTTTTGCAATTTTTATAGCTTGGAATATTTTAGTGCTACCGCCGCGCGTATGCTTCTTCTTTAGAAGTTTAGACTAATACGTATTAGGGAGGTTTATAAGTACTATGAATGTCATTGTCAGCTTACAAGAAAAACAAAAAGAAAAGCAGTTAAAATACGAGCGGAAGATGTTGCGGGAATTATCATTAAAAACATTGCGTTCAAATATTCGTGATGCCTTTCAAATGCAAGAGCTTCATCGTCAGTATGAAGATTACTGTATTGAATTAGGGATAGAATCTTATTTATTAGGAGCGAGATACAGTAAATTTGGTTATTATGGTGAATCGTTTTTTGATGTGAAATATAGAGCTTTAGAAGAAGAACAACAATTAACTGAAACGCTATTTCAATTTTTAACGAGTATGACTATGCGAGAAATAAAGTTGAAAGATGAGGAATTACTTTTTGAATCTTGTCAGCAGTTTATAGGATTGTGGTGGCAAGAAGGGTATGAAAAAGGTGAAAGAAGATATCGATTAAAGCTTCATTAAGACAAGCATAAACTTTCCTCTTGTCCCATATAAGTAATTAGAGGGACTAGCTGGAGGAGGAAAGGTATGAAGAGAATTCGAATTATCTCTTTTGCACTCGCTGCGGTTGTATTGTTTTTTTTAGTCAAGCAAGAATTTCAAATTACAAAATCGTGGCGAGCTTGGAATTTACCCTTATCAGGGAAAGTAATTGTATTAGATGCTGGGCATGGTGGACCAGATGGAGGGGCTGTTGGTGGAAAGGATATTATAGAAAAGGATATTACGCTTGAAATTACAAAAAAGGTACAAGACTATTTACAAGAACAAGGTGCACTAGTTATTTTAACGCGTGAGGGAGATTATGATTTAGCTAACAAAGATACAAAGTCATATAGTAGACGTAAAGCAGAGGATTTAAAAAAACGTGTAGAAATCATCAATAAACCTGATGTAGACTTTTTTGCAAGTATTCATTTAAATGCTTTAACTAGTAGTGGATCGAAAGGCGCACAAACGTTCTATTACCGCTCTTCGATTGAAAATGAACGTGCTGCAAAATTTATACAGGCTGAATTGAGAACAAGTTTAGAGAACACGAATCGTTCTGCTAAGACAATTTCGCATGTGTATTTATTAAAGTATTCTAAAACACCAGGTGCTTTAATTGAAGCCGGCTTTTTATCGAATGTGAACGAAAGGTATATGTTAAATTCGGAGAAATATCAGCAAAAGGTAGCAGCTGCAATATACCGTGGTATATTACGTTATTTCACGGAAAAAGGAAATCCTCCAGAATAAGGAGGATTTTTTTGAGCTTCTCTCGTTAACGAAGTTTTCGGAAAATATGTTATACTGGAAATGTAAACGCATTTATTTCAAGAATACGCAGAGATAAATTCAATTAACATTACGTTATTTTTCATACAGGGGGCTGGGCTAATTATGGTAACGAAAGAGCAAGTGGTTGAAGCGTTAGAAGGGATTGTAGATCCGTTTTTACATAAAACATTAAAAGAAACAAGTGCAATTAAAGAGGTAACAGTCAAGCCAGAGAAGGAACATGTGAGTGTTAAAATTGCAATCGTAAAAACCGGTACAGCGGAACAAATGCAGTTGCAGTCTGGAATTGTAAAGTTAGTAAAAGAACTTGGGGCAGCAACAGTTGGACTTCGTTTTGCAGAATTTACAGAAGAGGAATTAGCTCAGTTTGCACCGGAACAAGAAGAAGAGCAAAGTGAATCTTTATTGTCACCTAATTCAAAAACAACATTCTTAGCAGTAGCGAGTGGAAAAGGTGGCGTGGGAAAATCAACTGTTTCCGTTAACCTTGCAGTTGCTTTAGCTCGTTTAGGAAAAAAAGTTGGTATTATTGATGCGGACATTTACGGTTTTAGTGTGCCAGACATGATGGGGATAGAAAAACGTCCTATCGTAAGAGGTGACAAGATAATTCCGGTGGAACGTTTAGGTGTAAAGGTAATCTCAATGGGCTTCTTTGTAGAGGATAATGCACCAGTTATTTGGAGAGGACCTATGCTTGGGAAAATGTTAAACCACTTCTTCACAGAAGTAGAATGGGGCGATTTAGATTATTTAGTACTAGATTTGCCACCAGGCACAGGTGATGTTGCGTTAGATGTGCACTCAATGTTGCCATCTTGCAAAGAGATTATTGTAACGACGCCTCATCCAACAGCTGCGTTTGTAGCAGCGCGTGCTGGAGCGATGGCATTGCGCACTGAACATAGTATTCTTGGTGTTGTTGAGAATATGGCATATTTTGAAAGTAAGGTAACTGGTGAGAAAGAATATGTATTTGGAAAAGGCGGGGGAGATAAGTTAGCTACCGAATTACAAACGAATGTTCTTGGTCGTATTCCACTGCAACAACCCGATTGGAATAAAGAAGACTTTGCTCCTTCAGTATATGAAGATACACATACAACGGGCATTATTTATAGTAAAATAGCTGAAACAGTAATTGATAAAACAGCTGTTACACAAAAATAAAGTGAAACTTTAATCAGTGGGGTTCACCTGTTACTGACAACAATAAGGCTTTTGTTGCTAGTAAACCTTTCGTTTAATTAGAGGGGTCCATTTTGTCTGTTAATAGCAAGATAAAGTAATAACGAGTGGACAATATATAAATTGTCCACTCGTTATTATAGTTATTATTTTTTACTGTTCTTCCTTCTTCTCGCCTTGAGAACCACCGTCACCGCCTGCTTCTTTCTTACCAGATCCGCCTTTTTCAGCTTTTTGCACACCTTTACTAATGATATCAATCATCTTGGCTTGGAAGAGTGGACTTTCAGCAGTTTCTGTTAGTACTTGTTGTAGATATTGACGGTATTCTTTACTCTTCATTGTTTGTAACATCATTTTTTCTACTTCAGGATTTTTCATAATTTCTATAACGCCTGCTTGGTATTCAGGGTCTTTTAATAAGGTTTTCATTAATTGAGTTTGTTCTTTCCCCATACTTTTAGCAAATTTTGATGAGAACTCAGGATCTTTAAAGAGCTTTTCCCAGAATTGTTGCCCTTTATCGGATACCATGGCATCTTCAATCGTTTTCTTTACTACTGTTTCATCTAGTATGAGTGCTTGTTTCATTTTTTCATCAGTTAATACATCTTGAATAGCTTTCTTACCTTGATCTGTTTTTAAAATATCAACAATCATTTTCTTTGTTTGATCGTAATCTAGTTCGGATTTCGTTTCTTTTCCTTGTGCGCATGCTGCAAGTGCGATAAGTAGAAAAGAAGAAACGAAAATGAATAGCATCCGTTTCATAAGTTGGAACTCCTTTCAGCACAGTTCTCTCTTTTTAATATAAATATCTTTAAGGAATTTATACATGAACCTGGCTAGCTTTTTGAAATTGTCATTGATACAATTTAATTAGAAATATAAGGATAATGGGGGATGTGTTGTGAATAGCCGCAAGTGGGTACGACTATTTTTAACGACGTTGTTTCTTGGTGGGATTAGCACAGTTATTATTGGTTTTGTTTTGGAGTGGGACAAGTACAATAAATTTTTTCAAAATTTCGACGGTAAGGAGATTTTAGCAGTATCTTTCTGGCTGATGGGTGTAGGATTTATTTTTAGTGTTATAAGTCAAATGGGATTCTTTGCATATTTAACAATCCACCGTTTTGGACTAGGGATGTTTCGCTCATCTTCTTTATGGAATGCAGTCCAGCTCTTCTTTATTGCATTCGTATTATTTGATTTTGTGTATTTAAGATCTGTACTTATTGCAAATGGGGAAGTCTCGTTAGGGAATAATATACTTGTTGCTGGAATGTTATTTGTGTTTGGAGCAATTGTTGCTTATGTAAAAAGTAAAGAAACAAATAAAAAAGCATTTGTGCCAGCTCTGTTCTTTATGGTTGTTGTAACGATCCTTGAATGGGTACCGGCGCTTCGGATTAATGATACAGATTGGTTATATTTAATGGTTATACCGCTATTGTTATGTAATGCATATCAATTACTTGTATTACATCGTTTAATCGGAAAAACAAGTAAATCAGCTTAATAGAGAGGTTTTATACAACATCAGTTATAATGTTGTAAATGGTATGATTAAAAAAGCTCTACCACCTTCTTGAAAGGTAGTAGAGCTTTTTATGCGTGAAGAGTAGTAGGGAAGAAGCTACTTCACATCTTCACTTTTCGTACTTGTGTTGGAAATAAGTTGTGAAACGGATATTTGCTCATATCCATCACTTTTTATTTTTTGCAGGAGCAGCGGTAAAGCTCTATTTGTTTGAAGGGCAGAATCGGATGCGTGTAATAAGACGATATCTCCACCTTTCAAATTATTAGAAACAGTAGAAACGATGTTATTTACACCTGGGTTTTTCCAATCGTTTGAATTATTACTCCAATGCACGACGGTGTATCCAAGTGATTCTGCGATTTTAAGGGTTGCTTTGTTAAATTCGCCACTAGGTGGACGTAACAGCTTGACTTGTTTTACACCAAGTTTCGTAAAAACATCTTGTGCTCGTAAAAGGTCTCGTCTTATTTCATTTGTCTCTAGAGAAGTATAGGATGTGTAATTGTATCCCATACTACCGATTTCGTGTCCATCTTTCATGATGCGCTCTACAATATCAGGGTGTCTTTCGGCCCATGCAGCAGAAAGGAAGAAGGTTGCATTCTTAATTTCTCTTTCTTTAAGAGTATCTAGGATTGGAATTGCTTTTTTGTCTCCCCAACTAATATCAAACGTAAATGCAACTTGCTTTTTAGCGGTGTCTCCCTTGTAAATTACTTTAGGGCCTGTAGCAGTTGAAAAAGCAGATTCATGTGAATATGTTTTTAAAAAGAGTAGCCATGCTGTAAATAAGGACAGTATTACTATTAAGCTAATGTGTTTAAAATTTCTCTTACTCGTAATAAAAAAGAAAAACATAATATTACGCCCCTTTGTCCAATCCTTTTCAGTTACATATATGCTGGAAATATAAAAAAGAGAACAAAGGATTAATATCGTAAGTAGTGGATATAATGGATGATAGGATTGTGATAATTGAAAATGAGCGGAACGTTTATTGTTGCGTAAGGAATTATTGAGGTGATTGTTTGCTTGGGCTGATGTTGACAAAAGAAGAGAGAAAAGAAATGGAATACATATTGAAGAGAGAATTAGAGGAACTTTTATTTGATTTTGAAGATGAGCGTATTCATGAAGTTGTAAAAAAAGCTATGGAAGAAAGATATAAAATCATTTTCTGTTTATTCCGGAGAGTAGCTAACACAGAAGAATGTATTCGTTATGTAAGAAAAAGAATTTTTTATTAAAAAGTGTTGACGTTAATAGTTTGTATATGTTAAATTAATAACCGTCGCTGATGCGGAAACGCAGAAAGCGACAAAAAGAAATTAAAAAACTTAGTTGACATTAACTAACGAAGATGTTAACATAAGGAAGTCGCAAATGAGCGACCAAGTAGTTCTTTGAAAACTGAACGAAACAAACAACGTGAAACGTCAATTTTTATTTTAGATGCTAGACAAACTAACTTTATTGGAGAGTTTGATCCTGGCTCAGGATGAACGCTG
>NZ_JAKUEU010000029.1:0-59369 GCF_022663075.1 Bacillus cereus group sp. BfR-BA-01441 | reverse complement strand
AATAAAAATATATTTGTGAATATGTTGACAGTTTAAAAGAGTGTTTCTTCAATGCGAAAAATAGTTGATTTAGAAAAGAATAATAACATTGTAAAATGTACCCTATAGAATAGACACTTGAAAAAAGTCTATTCTATAGGGTATTTCTTGTATAATAAAACGAAAATGGGGATCGGAGAATGTTGAAAATGACAAAAAAGCTATTCACAGAAAGAGAAATTCAAATTCTATCAAATAACCTATACGTAAAATCTGTAAGTCAGAAAGGTATCACTTATACAGAGGAATTTAAGCATATTTTTATTGAGGAAAATGAAAAAGGAAAGCTACCTTGAAATATTTTTGAAGAATGTGTCTTTGATTTAGATATGATTGGAATGAAACGATTTATGTCATAAGGAAGTAGATGGCGTTCTACTTATAGAAAAAATGATGTATTTAGTTTGCGGGATACTATTATTCTTTTACAATTCCATCTCAAAAACAACGGAAATAAAAAAGTAATTAAGATGGAATTGTAAAAGAAACTCTATTAAAAGCACTTCGATTTAAAAATAGAAAGAAAGGGGCTCATCAAATATGGATAACATTGGCGGTTCAGTTTCAAGTTATCTACAATTTTAGATGGCTCAACCAATGAAATTTTAGTTTACCATGTTTCAGAACAGAAGACATTGAACCTCGTAACGACAACCCCTCATAAATTAAAAGGGAATTAGGGGATTTGATTGGCTGAAGATGCATATATTCATTCAGTTCAAGGTGCTCACTACACAAGTTCTACATATCAAAAGTTAGTCTGAAAATATCCAAGTCAAGAAGGGGAAACTGTTGGGATAAAGCCTCACAAAGATCTTTTTTTTGGGTCATCTGAAAGATGGAGAACATATAAAACCTTACGAGTCTTTTATTAAATTAAAACAAGAGATTAAGAGATTTATGACATACTATAATCACTATAGATATCAGTGGAATTTTAAAAAATGACTTCTGTTGAATGATATGATTTCCCCTTATAGTAGACAGTTGAAAGAAAGTTACTTTACTGTTTATTATGGAGGGGATTTTCTATGGGGAAAATTAGAAGGACTATTTCAATCAATTTTAAAATGAAAGCTATTGAATTGTACTTACATAGAGGAATTGGAAAAGAATTAGGAATTATATATCCAGTTATAGATAGGTGGATTAAGAAATATAAAAATGAGGGTATTTTGGACTTGCAAGAAAAACGTGGAAAATCTAGACAAACAAATGAAATAAGTCTGAATACTAGAATACAACGATTAGAAGCGGGAAACGCATACTTAAAAAAGCTATTAGCTACGAAAAAGGGGATGAGGTCAAAAAAGTAAATCAGTAGAATATGAGGTCATTCATACCTTAAAACAGAATTTTTCAATTGTATTGCTTTGTGAAATTGCAGGTGATTTAAGAAGTGGATATTATAAGTGGGAAAAAGAATCAACGATCCCTCTGAAAAGATGAAAGGGGATTAATTTATCATGTCTAAAATAGCAGAATGCGAACGAGATCCAGATATAAATGGTAGCTATGGTTACCGAAGAATTTGTATATGGCTCAAAAAGTATTATGGTTTACAGGTGAATCATAAAAGAGTATATCGTTTAATGAGGAAAATGGGGATACAAGCTAAGATTCGAAAATAAAAGTGGAGGCATTTTGGTTTAAAAGAACAATGCGTCGTGTTGGAAAATCTGTTAAATAGAGAGTTTTCAACTACAAGACCAAATGAAAAATGGGTTACAGATATAATCTATCTTACCTTTAACAATAAGCGCATATATCTTTCTGTGATACTAGACCTTTACAAGAATGAAGTTGTGGCCTACCAAATGAGCGAATACAACAATTCAAAATTAGTTACAGACACAGTCAATAAAGTCTTAAGAAATAGAAAAGTCTACGAAACAGTATTACATAGCGACCAAGGTTATCAGTATACATCAAAAAAATATAAGCAATTACTTAAAAAGCACAAAATAACTGTGAGCATGTCTAGGAAGAGAAATTGTTACGATAATGCATGTATAGAGAGTTTTTTTAGTCACTTTAAGGCAGAATGCGTTTATAGATATACGTTTAATGAAAAAGCAGAAGTTTTTAAGGCTACTAAAAAATATAGGAGCTATTACAATAACAAAAGATTTCCCAAAAGATTAAACAACCTTAGTCCTATTGAGTTTGGAACTAAGGCTGCTTAATGAAAAGACACCTAATCTATTACTGGCAACTTGACAGGGGTAAGACTAGAATACAGAAATCATCTTCTTGATGTAGCCTAGTTTTTTTATGTCCTTTACAAAGGATACAGATTAAATTCAAGTGAATTTTTATATGTTTCTTACCATACATAATTCTTTAAGCAGGTAAAGCTACATGAAATTTGTAATTAATACCATGATTATATAGATTGTTTATTCGTACATTTTGGTGTTTTTTGAATAATAAAAGGATTAGAAATTAAATTAGTATATGGGATTTGAACTATTCTACTTACTGTATTGGGTGCAGCTGAACATACTGATAATTTATAGTCTGAGTCAATTTCATGCTGTGTGAGCCAAAAAGAATTTGTAAGAAAATCACTACTCAAAATAAATTCTTTAGATGCTTTTATTTTAATTGAAAAAGAATTTAAAGGGACTAACAATCCTTTTCCGATTGCCTTAATATATGCTTCCTTAAGTGTCCAAAAGTCATAAAAGCAGGATAATTGATTATCTGGAGGCTGATTTATTATATATTCATATTCTTCTGCAGTAAAGAATCGTTTTGCAACTTCTAGATTTATTGGTTTTATTAATTCAATATCTAAGCCAATAGGTTTATTATCAGTTGCACATACTACCCAATTACCAGAGTGGGAAATATTAAAATGGAAATTGGACACATCTTGAATATATGGTTTGCCATACTCATTATAAGAAAAAGAAAATAGATTATTAGTAGTAACTTTTTCTCTGTCAATAATTGTTCGTATTAATAATTCACCAAAGAGAGTTCTAATTGCATTTTCTCTTCGAATATAACGCCTTATCTTTTTTTGTTTTTTTATTGAAATTTCATTTAAGTAATGATGGAACTCATCATTAGATAGTGTATTGGGAAGTTTTACGGAATATATATTCATTTATATACACCTATTTTCAATTCATCTAAGAAAACGGTATTTATTAAATTTAGTACTGATTTCTCTTGTTCTTTAATAAAAAAATGTCCCCCATCGAATTCGTAAAATGTACAATATTTACTTGTGTGGTTTTTCCATGCTAAAATTTCATGTAATGCAAATTCATCTTTATTGCCGTATAAGATATAAAATGGGGCATTTAATTTCTTTTTCTTGTCTTGAAATTTGTATGTTTCGACAATTTTATAATCAGCTCTTATAATTGGTAAATATATGTCTAATAGTTTTTTATTTTGTATTAGTTCAGGAGGAGTTCCGCCTAATTTGAATATTTTGCCGATAAGATCCACATCTTTGTATAGATGTACAAATTCTTTAATAGTTTGATCAGGAGCAGGTTTACCGGAAAAAAAGAATGCCTCTGGCATGCGACGATTCTCTTGCTGGATTTTATGACCTAGTTCAAAGGCGAGTATACTCCCCATACTATGACCAAAGATAATATAGGGAGAATCATCTATTTCTTTATCAATGATGTTATAAATATCTTCTACAGCATCTGCTATATTTTTATAACAAGTTTCTCTTATTCTTTTTCCTCTTCCTGATAATTCGATATTTTTAATTTCGATTTCTGGTAATAAGGTATTTCGCCAAGTATTAAAAACTCTAGCTGAACTTCCCGCATAGGGTAAGCATATTAACTTCATCTTTTAAAATTTCCTCCTTTTAAACAAGAATTTTTCAAAAGTAATATTATTACAAAATTAGGAGAGAAAACGACTGGATTATTTGAATCTCCTGATAAGAATTAAATATATTGACTAGTATATTTTAAAAAGGTGCTTGCTATAAAATTACAGAATTTATTTAGTCTGAAAGAGAGTTTTTATAAGCTTTTGGTTTCAGATTAAAATTCAATATGGATAACATACTGGCGAAGCAAATTCCTATTCCTGACATTATATATACATAATCTAACATATAATCACCTAAATATCCGAAGATTAGATTAGATATTGGCATAGTAGATAGTGATATCATAATAATAATTGAAAAAACCCTTCCAAGCATATTTTTTTCTACAGTAGTTTGCACAAGTGAAAAGAATAAAACATTAAATCGAGTTAAAAATAAACTAAATGAAAAAATTGATATTAATAAAATGTATTTGTTAATGAATACTTGCATGAAAATTGCAGATAGACCACAAAAAAATATATTAGTTGCTAACATCTTTTGGTTAGAAATTTTATTTTTTGAGAATAATATCATCATCCCACCTAATACTCCTCCGATAGCTTCAGCAGTTAAACTTTGACTGTATAAAAAAATGTTATCTAAATAGGCCCTTTTCAGGTATAAAGGTAATAAAACGTTGTAGGGCGCTATAAAAATATTGACTATTGCCGAAACGATTAGTAGGTTAATTAACCATTTATGTTTTTTTGTATAATGGAATCCTTCCTTTAGTGCACTCCAATAAGTATCTTTTTTGTTTTTCGTTTTGGAAAAATTATATTTCAAGAAACTTTCACATAAGGCAGATATAAGAAAAGTCAATCCGTTTATAAGAAAAATAAAGGCTATACCAATAGAAAAATCTTTTAATAGAAATCCAGCAATCATTGGTGCGGCTATACCAATGATTTGACCAATTGTTGAAGTTATAGAATTACAATTTGCTACACTGTCTTTATTAACGATTTCTGGAAGTATAGCCTTGCTTGCGGGACCAAATATTGCGCTACTTGCCCCAAGTAAAAAACTAGCCAGAATTAGTAAGGGAATATTAATAATATCAAGAAACGCAATATAGGCTATACTTATACAAGTTAAACCACTAACTATATCTGAGATTATTAATAACTTTTTTCGGTTAAATTTATCTACAATTACTCCACTGAAGAAGTTAAATAAAACGATAGGGAGTAAACTAGCAAAAGAAATATAACCAAATGCTTTTGCAGAATCAGTTTTTTCAACTAGCCACCATGCTAAAATAGTTTGATAAATTACAGTTCCCAATTTTGAGGTTGAATTACCTAAGATTAAAAATACGTAATTCAGAGTAAGAGTGTTTTTTAGATTTCTAATATTATTCATAGCTCCTCCAATAAAAGTTTTAGATAGTTGTTTTAGGGTTGAGAGTGTTAATTTATAGACAATATATAATTTACAATAATTAGATAATATGCTATAAATGAATAGTGGATTCTGAATTAACTAAATTTTAAGTCTAATACTCGTATTTGTAAATGGGAAATTTATATATACAGGCTTAATGAGTTGTAATTTTGTATAAAAGATTAGACTTTAAGGTGAATATTTGAATTATTTATATAAAAAGGAGTTAATTATGAAAAATAATTTGGTTGATTTATTAGAGGGGCTTATGAAAGATAAAATGTTGGATAGTGTTGTTAGGGATTATGATAAGCATAAAAATCAAACTCTTACAAGTCTTGGAGTGGACTCGCTAGCTTTAATTGAACTTGTTTTAAGGATTGAAACAAACTTTAATGTATCTATTGATTATGACGAACTTGATATGAATGATCTAGAGACTTTAAGTAAATTGGATAATTATATTTCAGAGATACTACAAAAATAGCAGGAGGGAAATTGTAATGGAAAGAGTTGAAATAGATTCTATTGAAATTAATAACCAGTTTTTTGAATTAATTAAATATCAACTAAAATTTTATTATCCACAAATCAATAACATTGAATTGCATGAAAATAAATTAATAATTACTTTAGAAAATCAGATTGGTAGTGAAGAATTAATAAGTGAAATTAATAGATTAAAAGATAAATATTCCAGTATCAAAATGAATAAAAAATCTAAAGTGTTATATAGTAGTCGAACAAATAAATTTGAATTGATAAAAACGAATTTAAATCTTACTAGATTCTTAGAGAATACAAAGTTGTTTGTTCAGAAAATTCGTGATGTTGAATGTAATTTTAATTTAACAGCAAAACAAAATAAAGGACTAAATATTTATTCTGGTTTGGGTGTTTTAATAAAAGATGAAATTGATAAACTTCTTGAGAGTTATTTTATGAATACATACGGTGCAATAAATATTACAGTACCTTCAATAATTAGTACGGATATACTGGAAAAAACCAAATATTTTGAGACAGGTTGTCAGCATTTAAGTTTTATTTCACAGTTAAATACTCATCCGGTGGAATTTAAACAAGTTATGAGTTTACTTGGAAAAGATGATAGTAACAAGTTTGAAAACTTAAAAGACTATTTTAAGAAAAGCGAATATGCTTTAAATCCAGCTATATGTTTACATTGTTATCCGTTATTCAAAGAGCATTATGAAACGACGGATATTAAAGCATTTACAGTTTCGGGATCATGTTTTAGAAATGAATCTGGTAATTTAAATAATGCTGAAAGATTATATGAATTTAGCGTGAGGGAAGCTGTGTTTTTAGGTGATGATACTAGACAAAAGATTGTGCACAACGAGTTAATTGACTTTTTTGTAATTTTAGGTTATGTATTAGGATTAGATTATAAACTAGAAACGGCAAATGATATATTTTTCAATGAAAATGCTGATAAACTATTAATGTCACAATTGATATCAGATAATAAAATTGAACTACTTTGTTTTAGTAGTAAATTAAAAAAATATATTGCAATTGGATCAATAAATAAACACCAAAACCATTTTACTAAAGCTTTTGATATAAAAAATAAAAATGGACAATATTACAATACAATGTGTATTGCTGTAGGATTAAATAGGCTGATGTTAGTTGTTGATGAACTAATAGAGAATGATTTGGATGCTTTCCTTGAGAATGTTATTGCAAGAGTGGATGTTTTTACTAACCACTTGCAAGAGCGGGGAGAAATAAAATGAGTAAAAACATTATTGTAATAGAGCCGCAATTGCATTTATATAAGGAACTAAAGAAAGTTGCGATTGAAGAAAATGATAATATGTATTTTATATCAAATAAAATGGATATAAGTTCAAAGTATGAGGATGTTTTATTTTTAGATTTATTCAATGATTACGATAATTCGCTAGAGGAAATTAAAAAATTAATTAATACTGAGAAATTTTACATTGTTACTGCCAATGAATCTTATCTGTTAACAACACAAAAATTAAAAAAAGACTTGAATATAAATAAATTTGAAATTGATGAGTATATAGCCTTTAGAGATAAGGGTATTATGAAGAAACTATTCAAAGAAAATGAGGTTAATACGGCAGAAAGTTATTTTTATAAGACTATAAAAGAACTATCTACTGAAAAAGAGAATATTAAGTATCCTGTAATAATTAAACCAACGGGAGGCTTTGCAAGTTGTGGAGTAAAAAAAATAAATACTGCTGAAGAATTAGTAAGACACTTGAATAAGATAGCAGTATTGAATAAAACGGTCTTATCAAAAACAAATAATAATAATTCGGGATTTCTAATTGAACAGTTCATTGAAGGAAATGAGTACGCAATAGATACTATTTGGTTTGATGGTAAACCGATTATAGATGGTATTTTTTCTAAAGGAAATGATAAAGGTCCATATTTTCCAGATAGGGTGTATTGTATTGATCCGGAATTATCTGAAAGTATTAAAAGTTCTTTACTTAATGAGTCGTATAAAGCGGTTCGTGCATTAGGGGCAAGAAGTGGTGCAACTCATACTGAAATTAGAATTATGGGGGGAGTCCCTTATGTTATTGAAACTGCAATACGGCCAGGAGCAGGAGGATATTTTTATAAAATACTTTCTAAAGCATATAATGTTGATTTTTTCAAAATATATTATTATTCAATTTCTTGTGATAGCTATGAAGAGTTTAATGATAAATGCTCTGAATTTGACTTGAATCCGTGTAATATTGAAAGTTACCTTTGGTATAATATGACCTTACAAGGTTCTGGGGTTATAAAAAATATTCATAATATAGATAAGATAGTAGATAGAGAAGAAGTAGTCTCTTATGAACTTTTTCAATTTCCAGGTGATAGGGTATATCCAAAAGATCTGAATACAAGTTATTTTTGTTGGATATTTTCTAAAATTTTTGGAGAGAATCCCCTTGAAAAGTCAAATGAGCTTGCAGAAATTTATGATTCTATAATCTCTATTGAATATGAAGAGAAAGAGAAAGGAGATATAAATGATTGATAATCAAATAAAAACACCATTTGAAGAATACAAAAAGCTATTATGTTATGATAGAACACAATATCTAGTGTTGAAAGATATGATCGGAATACAAGATATAGAACTGTTCTTTGTAGATAGATATTTAGGGTTTGACTTTATTGAGGGTGAATTTTTTTTGAATCATAATAGATTTCATGAATTTCTTGTGTCTAGAAATATTGAAACCAGTTGTAAGGTTGAAAACAGAAAATTAATAGATATAATTAAAATCGACTATCTAAATAAAGGGTTAGTTCCATGTATAATGGGAGAGTTTGAATACCCTGATTCAAAACAATCATTTATGGCAAGTGTGAAATATATTATTCATGATTATAATGCAGTAGATGTAAAATTTTCGAGACCTTCCAACGTAGAAGCGTTACATAATATAATATGGAAAACCAATGACTTTGAAGCTACCTTAATTAAGGATGGAGAGTACACGGATATTACGATTTATGGTAATTTCGAGGTCTTAAAATGTTTTAATGAATTAAGTGTTAGGGATAAAATTAATCTGATAGTTAATGATTACTATAGGTTATCAAATGGAGAAATTCAAGTTGCGTTTGATGAATTCATGAGTAAAAAATCTCCCATATTAAAAGTCCGAGACTATCACTATGATAGAATATCTGAGTATTTGGATATCGGGATTGAGAGGGAGAAGTATAATACTTTTATCAGAAGAATAGATCAAATGTTATTCCCACAATTATTAGTCGCTAATTACTTGTTAGATACTCTCACATTTAAATTTGATACTGGTACATTAAAAAATTGTATAAAAGATATTCAGGATATAATAGATGGTACTGCAAAGCTTATTAATTTCTTTTTTATTAAACAAGATGAAAAAATGTTTAATAAATACATAGATAATTTAACTATTTTAGATAATCATTATCAATTTTTCTTACGGAAATATAATAAATTAATTAGTGAAATTATTTAGTAGTATTAATAATCTGTAAAATGATGTGGATAATTATCTAAGATTTTTAAGAGTGTTTATTTTAATACTAAGTTTCCCGAAAGGATAAAGTGGAAAAATAACATATTTTACTAGGCTGCATTTTTATTAATGAAATTTTTTATCATGAACTTGTAATGAAAAAATATAAATTAGAAACCTTGTGATTATAAAAAATTGTAGAATAAGTGAAATAGTATATTTCTTGAAAAGTAGGGAAGAATTGTGCTGAGATAGTAATGGGAAATGTTAGAATTTTTAATGTTTATGTTTTGGAATTAGTAGAGAGGCAAGGGACGTTATCCTTTTTAGAGTAACGATCCTTGCTTCTTTTATTTTCTGAATAAAGTGTATTTCGTTGTTGTTACTAGTTGTTCAAATTTTGGTCCAGTGAAGTAATAAAAAAATTCTTTTATAATGTAGAATCCCCCTTTTGAGTCTTTAACAAGTAAATGGGTTCGTGTTAAGTTATTAATCGAGGTTCATATAAAAGTTTTTGTCAAAGAAATTTATTTTGAGATAGTTGTTTTGTTAAATAGTGTATATAGAAGGACGTAAATTTCATCTGATTCTTGAAGTATCTCGAAAATAATTATAGGTATTTTAGTAAAATATATAATGACTTCCCCTATTTTGTATAAAAAGATAATTATATATGACAAATTATTATTTTAATGAGATTATTTATTGGTACAAATTTTACGAAGAGAAAGGGAGTAGGGATGTATGGATTAAAGTATAGACGCTGGGGCACTCAGATTGAAGCAGCTATAGAAAATGGATTGACATGGTTGTGTTGACTGATAATAGTTCTTCTAAACCATTGTAATTACCTAATGGATTACAATCTATTTATTTCCTTTAAATGGACAGTATTCACTAACTTATATGTAATTGATTTTAAATACCAGTGAAAGCTAAACCATTGTAGACGCTGTAGAAGGAGAGTATATACCTAAAGATGCAATTTGGAATGTTTAATGATGGCAGAAGTATATACATTTATAATTTGTTAGATCGTAAAATGTGTAAAATGACAGAGTCGGATTCCTATACACAAGCCATAAAAAAATGGAATGTAAGAGCAGGGACTTTTACGACTCGAATATATAAAATACTTAAATAACACTTTGAGCGAACCTAAAGAATTTCAAGGGGAATTTGAGATGGAAGTGTATCTTTCTTAACTTTTAGAACTCAACATGTAATAGAAATTATATACTGAGCCTTTATTAATATTTTATTTAAACTCAGCGTATAATGCAACAAATTTGGGATATAAAACATAAATATCGGAATTATTTAGTTGAACAAGGAAAGTCACAGAATACAATATTGTCTTATATCAACGATTTATCAATTTTCTTTCAAGAAACAGGATTGGATCAGAATAGTTATGTAATAAGCAATAGATAATAAAAAATGGATAATAGATATGTTTAATCCTCAAGAAGATAACGTGTTGTCCGTAAGTACGATGAATTGTTGTTTAAATATTCTCAGGAGTTATTTTAATTGTGCTGAAAGTGAACAGTATATTTAAAGTAAATCCTATGATAAATATTAAAAATTTTAAAGTAGCAGACGAAGAATATGAAAAACTCATGTGGCTGACAGAGGAAGAGTTTGAAGCCCTATTAGTACCCTGTAAAGACCAGTGGAGTAAATCCTGAAAAAAGTAACGGAGATATAAAGCAATTATTTATATCCTGACTTATGTAGGGTTACGTGTGGAAGAGTTATCAATTTTAAAGATAAAGATTTAGACTTTAAAAAAATTAGGGTAATTGAAAAGAGGACTAAGGTAAGGGCTATACCAAAATCAAAATTTTTTTATAATAAAGTGTTGGACTGGCTTCGATCTAGAAATAAGATAGCATAGGACAAAGAGATAGTTAACTGGTCACTGTATGTTTTTTTTTGGGGGGGGAATATGAAAAATATAAATTTACGAAATTTAGGTTATGATTGAAAACTATAGTACATTAGATGAAAAATTCTCTTAAAGTACGCCGATAACTTAGAACAGTTACTCTAGATTTTCTTTCCAAAGTCAAATTGTTTAAGAAACAAATGTATGCTTGAAATTTAAATATTCTAGAGAATATAATTTGTAACTCTTTTGTTTTCTTAGAAGAAAATTAAAAAATACTGCTGAATTTTGTGTATGTATTTTCATTGTATTGTAGTTTCTATGTTTCCATTTAGAAAATATGAAATCTGTTAGAGGATGTATAATAGCTTATTTAGTCATAGATATTTTTATAGCTAATGTGGCATTTTTCTTTTGTATAGGTTTTCCTTGTACATTCCTCACAATATTATTCCACACAAGATATATAATAAACTTTATATTTTCTATTATATCTTCATTAAAAGAAAGAATATTATCTTCTTGAGCTAGTGTGTTTTTTATAAAGAACGCCTCCTGAAAATTCATCAATAAATGAATTAATTGTTTATGTGGATTGTAAAGGGTTATTTTTTATATTTAAAATAGTGAAATATTTATGTGCATAAATATTTGTGAAAAGTCTATTATATCTATGATTGTTTTAGTGATTAAAGTACAATGGATTTATGCGCATAAATTTTTTTATATGGTACGGAAGCGACTCGCGCAGGTATTATTACGATGCTGAAAGACCGTAAGTATATAGATGTAAAGAAAAACCAAGTGTATGCGACTGATAAAGGAAAAGTATTAATTACCGCAATTGGTGATAAAATACTAGCTTCACCAGAAATGACTGCGAAATGGGAACAACGTCTTGCGGAAATTGGTGAAGGTACAGCTTCACCAGCTACATTTATGGAACAGACGAAAAAGCTATCAGCTAAAATTATTGAAGATGCAGTGGAAATGTCTGAGAAGTGGGATTTCACTGGACTACATGTTGAATCGATTGAACGAAAAGGATCGAAATTTACAACGGGTAAAAAGGTTGGTAGCTGTAAAAAATGTGATGGCGATGTAATTGATAAGTCAACGTTTTACGGTTGTTCTAACTATAATACAACGCAATGTGATTTCACCATTTCAAAGAAGATATTAAGTAAAACAATTTCGCAAAAGAATATGACAAAGCTCTTAAAAGGTGAAAAGACTGACTTAATTAAAGGCTTTAAAAAGGGCGAGAAAACGTTTGATGCGAAATTAGAGTGGAAAGATAATAAGATTAATTTTGTATTTGAGAATTAATTTGTTAAAAGAGCATGACATAAAACTGTCATGCTCTTTTGTTTTTCTTTTATATAAAATTTAACGATAAAAAAAATCCTTTAAATAATAATTTTTTATTGTAAAACGATAAAACTTGTATTAAAATCAAAATCATAATAAATGAGTGAGGTGCTTTTGTTAAAAGGTAACAACCTTATTTTTAAAATTAGAGGAGGTATAACTATGAACATTAACAATTTGATTGTTAAAAATATGGATAACCCCCATGAGTTGGAGAAGATGTATAGAAAAGATCCGAAAGCTTTTAAAAAAGCATTCTCACAAGCATGGGACCAAAATCCTGATTCCCAGGTTCTAGCTGCTTGGTATGAAAGGTTGCATTTCAAGGAGAAAGTAAATAAAGAAAAAACATCTTTGTTTCAAAAAGGTTTCTTATTCATGGGCCTTTTAGCTATTCTGGCCGGCATAAGCACCAGGATCATTTTCCACTTTGTTGAGCAGGAAGCAATTGCTCCAATTAACTTGGCTTTTGGTGTAATTCCCTTTATTGCTGCTTATTTTGTTTACAATAATACTCCGAAAAAAAGTATTATTTATTCCCTTGCAGCGTTGTTCCTAATTTCCGGGTATTATCTTAATACGCTGCCAGTAAATTATAAAGACAGTACCATACTTGCGTATTTACATCTTCCTATATTTTTATGGGTCTTAGTAGGGCTTGCATTTACAGGAAATGAATATTCAAAAGGCAGTACAAGATTAGCCTATATTAAATTTAATTTAGAATATTGTCTTCTCTACGGGAGCATGGCAGTGAGCGGAATGATACTTGCGGTATTCACCATGCGTTTATTTAGCTTTGTTGACTTAGATATAGGAGAATTCTATTTTAGTAATGTTGTTTTATTTGGAGCAGCGGCTCTCGCTATTGTGACTGCATACTTAGTATCAATGAATCTTAAGCTTGCTAAAAATATTACACCATACATATCTAAAATTTTTAGTCCTCTCGTCCTGATTACCTTGCTTATCTATCTTATAACGGTAATTTGGGTCGGGAAAAATCCATTCTTGGATCGCAATTTCCTAATGGCCTTCAACGGAATACTGCTTGGCGTATTGGCTGTTACTATATTTTCTATCGTTGAGAGTGACTCGGACGAGAAAAAGAACATTTCAGATTATATAAATTTTTCCTTAATTGTTCTGGCGCTTATTATTGACACTGTCGCATTGTCAGCCATAGTATTCAGACTTTCTTCTTACGGGATTACACCTAATAGACTTGCTGTTTTAGGAGTAAACATACTGATTTGGGCAAATCTCATTTGGATTATGTTTGCCTATATGCGTTTCTTGCAAAATAAATCAGGACTAAAAGCTATCCAAGATGCCGTTACGAAGTATTTGCCAATATACGGACTTTGGGCAGCTTTCGTTATATTTACGTTTCCTATCATTTTTAATTAGAAAGGATCTGTTAATGCGGGAGTGGTGAGGGCTAATAATCATTGGGGGATTAACAAAACCCCCAATGATTAAAGTTTCACTTTATTACAATTGGTATTATTACGTTTGTAGTTTCGGTAATTTCATTTGTATTGATAAATAAGAAGCAAGTGTTGTATGTAATCTTTCCATAATAAAAACCGTCCCAAAATGGGACGGTTTTTATTATGCGTATTGCCGTTTTTTCTTAATAAGCAACAAAACTTGTGAAACAAAAGCTAGTACCGGTAACTCAATCAACGGTCCAATAACGAGTGCAAGTGCGATAAGAGGCTCGTCTGGAAAAGCTGTTACAGCGATAGCGAGTGCAACAGGTGAGTTTCTTGCTAACGTTGTTAAGCTTAGACTTACTGTATCTTTGTAAGATAAATGCATGATGCGCCCGATAAATTGTCCTAGTAAAAAATTAATGATGAAGAACAATAGAACAGGAACGAGTAATAATAAAACGACATTCATATTTTGCAGTAAATATTTACCTTGTGATGCAAACATCGCTATTATTGCTAAACTTAAAAATACAATTTGAGCAGAGCTGAAAAACGGAATGAGTTTATTCTCGAGAGTTTCAGCTTTTTTCATTTTATTCATAATGAATTTTGTAGCGTGTGCAAGTATAAATGGTAAGACGATTACGATAACAATACTTTCTACTAAAACAGAAACCGCTACAGTTTTCATGACACCAGCAAATAAAAATAAATAAATTGGAAGGAGTAGTACTTGCAAAATTAAATTTACAGGTAAAATTGCAGTAGAAAGTGCTACATTTCCTTTCGCTATTTCAGTAAAGATTAAGTACCAATCTGTGCATGGAGTAACCATTAACATTATAAATCCAACCCAAAGTGCTGGATGATCTGAAAGAAATAGTGCTCCTAATCCCCAAGCGAGTAAAGGTGTCCATAAGAAGTTAATAGTAAGACTTGTTCTAGCAAATTTTAAATTACGAAATCCGTTTTTTATTTCTTTTAATGGGATGCTGAGGAATAATCCATATAGCATGAAAAATAAGAAGGGGACAATAAACTGGTCTGAATACGTATGTATCATATTAAATTGTCCGAGTACGATGCCGCATGTAACAGCAAAAAGAATAATAAAAGTTTGAATCTTTTCTATAGTGCTCATGAATAAATCCTTTCTATATATGAATTTTCCTCTCTAAGTTTATTATACAAGTAATAAAGATGTATTTGGTGTTCAATTGTATTTTAGTTAATATTTTTAAATTGAGATTTTATTTTTTATTAAAAGTTACTTGACTAAAGTAAGTGACTATATTACAATCACTTACATAAGGTAATTAAATAACAAAAAGTTTTGATAGCGTAACTTAAGGTATCTATTGGAACTTTTTCTTAGAATAAGAATTTTTATGATGATGAATAATGAATATGAAAAGAAAGATTAGGTGAAGAAAATGGGACTATTTAGCTCATTATTTGGTAAAAAAGAAGAAAATACGAATGTAGAGGGGAATAAAAAAATGTCAAAAGTATTATTTGTAAAAGCAAACGATCGTCCAGCGGAGCAAGCAGTTAGTTCAAAAATGTATGAAACATTTGTAAGTACTTATAAAGAAGCAAATCCAAATACAGAAATTACGGAATTAGATTTATTTGCATTAGATCTTCCTTATTACGGAAATATCGCGATTTCAGGTGGATATAAACGTAGCCAAGGCATGGAGTTAACTGCTGAAGAAGAGAAGGCAGTTGCTACAGTAGATCAATATTTAAATCAGTTTTTAGAAGCTGATAAGGTTGTATTTGCATTCCCATTATGGAACTTTACAGTACCAGCGCCATTAATCACATATATTTCATACTTATCTCAAGCTGGAAAAACGTTTAAATATACAGCAAATGGCCCAGAAGGTTTAGTTGGTGGTAAAAAAGTAGTTGTGTTAGGTGCTCGTGGTTCAGATTACTCTTCAGAGCAAATGGCTCCTATGGAAATGGCAGTTAATTACGTAACAACGGTACTTGGATTCTGGGGAATTACAAATCCAGAGACAGTTGTAATTGAAGGACACAATCAATATCCAGATCGTTCACAACAAATTGTTGAAGAAGGTCTAGAAAACGTTAAAAAAGTAGCAGCAAAATTTTAATTCATGATAGTAAATGGAAAAACCAACATGGATGACCATGTTGGTTTTTTAGTCTATTTTTCATGTTAAAAAATGTATATTTATAAAATAAAAGAAAAGTTCGAAAATAGTATTGCAAAATATTATATAGCAAACTATAATGAGTTCAAGAATAGTTGATACTTAAATTAAATATTCAGAAAATTCAATTAGTTAAAATTGGAAAATGAGATAAGGAAACTTGAATGGGGGTTATATTATGGCGAATAAAGTACCGTTTTCGTTCATAGTAGTTATTGGATTAATGTTATTTGCACTATTTTTTGGAGCGGGAAATTTAATTTTCCCAGCGATGCTTGGTCAATCAGCAGGAGAGAATGTATGGATTGCTAACGCTGGATTTTTAGTAACTGGTGTTGGATTACCATTACTAGGTGTGCTAGCATTTGGTTTTTCAGGTAAAGATGATTTGCAGTCGTTAGCTAGTCGTGCTCACCCAGTGTTTGGGATTGTGTTTACAACAGTTTTATACTTAGCAATCGGTCCGTTATTTGCAATACCGAGAACAGGAAATGTTTCTTATGAAATTGGTCTTAAACCGTTTATGCCAGAAGGAGTAGGTTCTACACCTTTAATTCTTTTCACAATTATATTCTTTAGTATCACTTGTTTTTTTTCGCTAAATCCCGCGAAAATTGTCGATATTGTTGGAAAAATCTTAACACCAATTAAGTTGACTTTCATCGGTATTTTAGTAATCGTTGCTTTTATACATCCGATTGGAGATATGCAAGCACCAGTGGAAGCTTATACATCACATGCATTCTTTAAAGGATTCCAAGAAGGATACTTAACGATGGATACGCTTGCATCATTCGTATTCGGGATTATCATTATCAATGCTATTAAAGAAAAAGGTGCGAAAACGAAAACACAAATTATGGTCGTTTGTGCAAAAGCGACAATTATTGCAGCATCTATTTTAGCAATTATCTATACAGCACTTTCTTATATGGGTGCTTCAAGTGTTGCAAAGCTTGGACATTTAGAGAACGGCGGAGAAGTATTAGCGAAAGTTTCTAACTACTATTTCGGATCATATGGCGGAGTATTATTAGGATTAATGATTACAGTAGCTTGTTTAACAACTAGTGTGGGACTTGTATCAGCATGTTCTTCATTCTTCCATAAGTTATTCCCAAATGTTCCTTACAAAGCAATTGCAATCACGCTATGTGTATTTAGTGCAATTGTTGCAAATGTAGGATTAACACAGTTAATCGCAGTTTCTGTTCCAGTATTAACAGCAATTTATCCACTAGCAATCGTATTGATTTTCTTAACATTCTTCCATTCATTATTCAAAGGAAGAGCTGAAGTTTATCAAGTGAGCTTAATCGTAACATTTATCATCAGCTTATTCGATGGATTAAGTGCAGCTGGAGTTAACATTGAAGTAGTAAGCCAAGTGTTCACTAAATTCCTTCCGATGCAGGAAGTAGGATTAGGCTGGATCTTCCCAGCGATTATCGGTGGATTTATCGGATATGGACTTAGCATTTTAAAAGTGAAAAACCAAGTTCAACCAGCAACTAGAGCGGATAAGAAAATAGGTTAAATAAAAAAAGTTATAGAACTTGTTTCTATAGCTTTTTTTGTTACTATTAATAATGAGAAAAAATAAAGTAGTAGGGGAAATAAAATGAAAAAAACAATTGATCATATCGGAATCGCAGTTCGTGATATAGATAGTACGATACGTTTTTATGAACAGGTTCTATCAGGAGAATTAATAGATCGTTACGTAAGTGAGGCAACAGGTGTAGAAAGCGAAGTAGCCATTCTTGAAGTGGATGGAGATAGAATTGAATTACTTGCACCGACGAATAATACGACATCTCCAATTGCCCGATTTATAAAACAAAAAGGTAAAGGTGTACATCACGTTGCGTATCGTGTCGATGATTTAGATGTGGCTCTAGAAGAGTTAAAAGAACAAGGTATTCGGACATTAGAGCATACACTACGCATTAATAAGCACGGTAGAAGGTTAATTTATCTTAACCCAGCGGATACTGAAGGAACGATTATCGAGTATTGTGATTATCCGGAAGAGAAATAGAAGAGGGATATTTTTTAAAGGTGTTACGTAATAACGTAATACCTTTTTATTTATGTATTTCACATTTTCTTCACAAATGATTCACGATAACTTTTCTTCTTTGATAACTTACATAAATATATTTTATGATATAATAACAATCGACTTTAAAAATGTAAGTTGTATCTATCATAATAGTTACTATTATATTGGAAGTTTAGAGGTGGAAGAGAAATAAAGAGTTATACTTTATAGAAATTTATATTTAATCAGGTTAATATTTTGCCCAAGAATCAAACTTTGGAAGTTAAAGTAATGAAAATAGAGCAATGAGGAAGAAAGAAGTGAAATGAGTGTGAAAGTAATGAGAAGATTAGGGACATGGCTATTACTTGTGTGTGTGCTTATCATATTGATCCCGCAAAGTGCATCTGCTCATGCGTACGTTGTGAAATCAAACCCTATTGAAAATGAAACATTGAAGAAAGCACCATCTGTTGTAAAAATCGAATTCGATGAGGACATACAAGTTTCACGTTTTAATACATTGTACGTGAGAGATACATCAGGTAAAAGGGTCGATTTAAAAGATGCTCATATTGATAAAAAAAATAAAAAGCTATTAGAAGCTGGATTGAAAGAGAATCTTAAAAATGGTCTCTACTCTATTCAGTGGAAAGCTATTTCAGCTGATGGACATCCAATTCAAGGGGTTATTCCATTCCGTATTGGATTAGCGGAAGCTGGAGCAGATGATATACAAGTAGAAGAGATGGGATATGTTCCGCAAATTGATATGATCATGGAACGTGGAATTTTATATACAAGTTTCTCACTATTTATAGGAGTGCTATTCTTTAATCTTATTATGTATAAAGGGAATGCAACCTCGGTTCGATCAAGGAGTAAGAACATAATATGGATTTCCTTATTAGGGATATTTACTAGCTTGTTATTCAATCTACCACTGCAAGCGAAAATAAATGCTGATGTTTCATGGCTAGAAGCATTCAATCCTTTACTATTAAAAGAAACGTTACAGCTTTCTGTTTTTAGTTATGTTTGGATTACTCAAATGGTTCTCATTAGTTCGCTTATAATCGTTACGTATTTTGCGATGAGGCGTGAGAAGCTATCGTCTTTTAAAGTATGGAGTATTCCAATAGTGCTGTTTATTGGAATACTTGTTATGAAAGCCTTTAATAGTCACGCATATGGTTTAAAGTTTAAAGATATTGCTGTTGTTATGGATTTTTTACATTTATTCGCAGCTTCATTATGGATTGGTGGTTTATCGTCTATTATTCTTCTGTTACGTAAAGAGGATAACAAATGGAATATGTATTGGTATATGATTAAGCGTTTTTCACCGTGGGCAACATGCGCTGTCATTGTGATTTTAATAACAGGTCTTTTTAACAGTACATTTTTTATTCCAACAATCCACTCGTTATTTGATACGAAGTATGGATTAGCTTTACTAGCAAAGATACTTTTATTCGTTTTCATGGGGATATTGGGAATTATTCATTATGTGAAAGGGAAAATGAGAGCGGAGCAAGGATTAGGTGCTACGGTGAAAGTAGAGTTTATCATTGGAATTATCATTTTCGTCATCGTAGCTTTTATGACAAACGTACAAACACCACCGATGCCTCCTACTGGACCTTTTACAGAGAGTAAACAATTAGATAATGGATATGAAATGACGCTAAATGTAAGTCCTAATAGAGTAGGACAAAATATATTCCATATTACTTTAAAGGATGAGAACGGACAACCCGTTACTGATATGGAACAAATTATATTAACGACTCAATCGTTAGATATGAATATGGGAAAAGGATCATTTAAAGTTTCGGCAGTTTCACCGGGAGAATATGAAGCAGAAGGTATGTATATTAACATGACAGGAAACTGGAATATACAAGTACATGGATTAACGAAATCGCTTGATAGCTTCGATACGGATTATAAATTTATTGTAGGTGGCAGATAAAGTGAAACTTTAAGCAGCCCTCATCAATTGGGCTACCCGGCGAATAGCGGGATAAAGAGTAGGGATAGATAAAAAGGAGCTAATTGAAAATGGAACGTATAAAAAAATTAGGAACAACAATGATCGCAACAGCAATTACAATGGGAATGTTTTCGTTACCTGTTAGTGCGCACGTTACTGTGAAGCCAGCAACTTCTGACATCGGTTCTTGGGAGACTTACACGATAAAAGTACCAGTTGAAAAGAATATAGCAACAACAAAAGTTACACTGAAAATACCGTCTGGTGTGGAATTCCAACAGTATGAACCAGTGCCAGGGTGGAAAATGGAAGAGCAGAAAGATAATGCCGGAAAAGTGAAAACTGTAGTATGGGAAGCAATAGGAGAAGGGATTTTACCCGGTCAGTTCCAGCGATTTACTTTCGTCGCTAAAAATCCGGATAAAGAACAAAAAATAGCTTGGGATGCATATCAACAATATAAAGACGGAGAAATTGTTGAATGGACAGGCGATGAGAAAGCTGAAAAACCGCATTCACTTACTACAATTGCAAAAGGTACGTCATTAACAGGAGAACATGGTGAAGTATCTAATGTAGAAAAGAATGAAGGTACTAGTAATATGCAGTTGATAGCAATTGTTTTATCTATTTTGGCAATTGTATCTTCGGTAGGTGCGTGTGTTTTTGTAGTGCGTCGTAAAAAATAAGATATAAAAAAGAGCCTACAAATAGTAGGCTCTTTCTCATATTTATTTCACTTCAACCTGCTGCCTTACAGCAAGTGTTTTCGGCTTTATATTTACAAAACAAATGCTCACAACAATAAATAATAGGCCAATAAATAAGCTCATTGTAATGGCTTCATGTAAGAAGATTGAACTTACAATAATAGCGATAAGGGGAATAAGGAATGTATAAGCCCCTACTTTACTCGCTTCACCAGCTCCAACGAGTGTGAAGTATGCAAGCCACCCCATTGCAATAACAAAGAATGAAATAAAGAGTAGTACACTAACAAATGGCATACTCCAAGCAATACTAGACCAACTTTCAAATTCTGAGCCAAATCCGATTAAACAAAGACCACCGATAAGAAGCTGAATTGTTACCATCCAAATGGCATTAACACGGTGACCAGTCTTCTTAATGAATACTGTGCCAAGTGCCCAGCCAATAGCGCATCCTAACGCGAGAAGGATTCCAATAACAGAAATATGTCCTGTTAAACTGCTTGAGCTAATAACACCTACACCAATAAATCCAAGAACAAGCCCGAAAATTTTCAAGCCGTACATTGATTCTTCAAGCCATATCCACGAGAAAATACCGAGTAAAACTGGTTGTAGAAATACAATGGCGGAAAATAACCCAGCAGGCATATATTGAAGACCAACAGTTTGTAACCCGTAAAATATAATGATGTTAAGTAAAGAAGAAATAACGTATAAATGCCACGTTTCTTTTAAATGTAATTCTTTATATTTGGGTAGAGCGAAAAGGAGTAAAATGAATCCTCCAATTAAAGTTCGAACGCCTGCAAATAAAACGGGTGGTGTATAATGCAGGGCAAACTTAGATAAAGGCCAATTGATTCCCCACATGAAAACGAGAAAGGTAAGGATTATGGCCGTCTTAGTTCGAGAAAGCTGTGTCACGGTAAGACCTCCTTGTTGTTATTCATTTCACTATGATATGATATCGAATGTAATAAATAAAATGAATCTTTTTTATAAGGAGTATAAGTGATTAGTTATGACTATTACACAACTGCAAGTATTAATAAAAACTATTGAGTTAGGTAGTTTTACGAAGGCTGCCAGGGTGTTAAATATGACGCAGCCAGCTGTAAGTCATGCCATTTCAAGTATTGAGTCAGAGTTAGGAGTTACGATTCTTATACGTGATAAACGACAAGGATTACTCGTTACGGATGTAGGAAACAGAATTCTTGTACATATTAGAGAGATTTTGAACGGTGTAGAGAAGATTGAACAAGAAGTTGCGATGGAGAAAGGACACGAAGTGGGGACGATTCGAATTGGGAGTTTTCCGAGTGCTTCTGCACATTTCTTACCGAAAATGATAAACCATTTTAAGGAGAAGTATCCGAGCTTAGAGGTCGTTCTTTGTGAAGGAACAATTAAAGAAGTTGAAGATTGGTTAATATCGAGGGTTGTTGATATAGGAATTGTTATTTTGCCTAATAAAGAGATGGAGATTGTCCCGTTAACGAAGGGAAAAATGGTTGCTATCTTAAGAGAGGATCATCCTCTTTGTAAGAAGGACTCTATTACAATTCGTGATTTGGAGAATGAACCGATCATATTATGTAAGGGCGGATACGAACCACCCATCATTGATATGTTTAAACAAGCCAACGTACCACTTCGGGCTGAGTATGTAATTTCTACCGTTACTACAGCTTTAAATATGATTCAAGAAGGATTAGGCATTGCAATATTAGCTGAATTATCTTTAACGAATTTACCACAGAATGTGCAAACGAGAGAATTGGAACCGCAAGTATGGAGAGAAATTGCTTTAGCTGTTCCTTCATTAAAGGATTCTTCAATCGCTGTACAGCTATTTATTGAAGAATTTCAAGCGCTATTTGCAGAATAAAAAGGGGTGTCTCATATATCATAATGGGGCACTTTTTAATTTACTTATAAAAAATCTATGAAAAGGATTGACTTATTTTTCAGTTGTAACTATAATGATTACATCGAGGTGGTGATTACGATGAAAATTAGTAGCCGCTTTTCCATAGCTGTTCATATTTTATCTATTTTAAAAAACAATCCATCTTCACTTTGTACTTCAGACTATATGGCTGAGAGTGTCAATACAAATCCAGTAGTCATTCGTAAAATCATGTCGTACTTGAAACAAGCTGGCTTTGTTTACGTAAATCGTGGACCGGGTGGCGCGGGATTACTAAAGGATTTACATGAAATCACATTGTTAGATGTGTATCATGCAGTGAACGTAGTCGAAGAAGACAAGCTATTTCATATTCACGAGCAACCGAATCCAGATTGTCCAATTGGGGCGAATATTCAAGCGGTGTTAGAAATTATTTTAATTCAAGCACAATCCGCGATGGAAGAAGTTTTGAGAAATATTACGATGGGGCAGTTGTTTGAAACTTTGCAAGAAAAAATGAATGATTAAATAATATTTATATTTTTTTATCATTAATGTAACTGATTTGATTACAACGATAAGGTAAGGTGTAAAAGTTATGACTGTAAAAATGAAAGTATACTCAGATTTTATATGTCCGTTTTGTTTTTTAGCAAAAGGTCCAATAGATGAGGTAGCGAAAGAGAAAGATGTAGAGATTGAATGGATGCCATTTGAATTACGTCCAAGTCCATATTCAAAAATAGATCCATGGAATGAACCAGAAAAATTAGGTTCATGGGATGCTTTCATTCTTCCGACAGCGAAGAAGTTAGGAATTGATATGCGCTTGCCACGTGTTTCACCACATCCATATACACATTTAGCTTTCGAAGGATGTCAATTTGCGAAAGAACGTGGACTAGGTAATGAGTATCATCACCGCGTATTCACAGCATTTTTCCAAGAAGAGCAAAACATTGAAGATATTGATGTGTTAACAAAATTAGCGGTAGAAGTAGGACTTCCTGAGGCGGAATTTAAAGATGCTTTAGTAACTCGTAAATATAAAGAAAAGCATCAAGAAGCAATTCAACACGCATATGATGAAGCGAATATTATGGCTGTTCCAACTGTCATGATTGGAGATGAAGTCATTCAAGGGCTTGCTAGTAAAGAAACACTAGAAAGGGTCATTGATAAAGAAATTGAAAAGGATAAAACAAATTCATTTGAAGGTATGCAATGTAATACCGATGGATATTGCTAATTCGCTTGTTATGAAATAACAAAATAAATTATAAAACAAACATTTGGAGGAATTAAAATGTCAGCAACTACAACAAACTTAAAAGAAGCAATCGTGAACCGCCGTTCAATTCGTAAAGTAACAAAAAACGATGCAATTACGAAAGAAAGAATTGAAGAAGTGTTAAAAACAGCTTTACACGCACCAACATCTTTCAATATGCAAAGTGGTCGTATGGTTGTATTAATGGATGGAGAGCATGAAAAGTTTTGGGATATCGTTAAAGAAACACTAAGAGCACGCGTACCAGCAGAAAACTTTGAAGCGACTGTAGAAAGACTAAAAGGCTTCCATGCAGGTGTAGGAACAGTTCTATTCTTTGAAGATCAAGCAACTGTAGAAAAAATGCAAGAAAATGCCCCATTATACAAAGATCAGTTTCCATTCTGGTCTCATCAAGGAAATGCGATGTTACAACATACTGTGTGGATGCTATTATCTGCTGAAGGAATTGGGGCGTCATTACAACATTACAACCCAATCGTAGATGCTGAAGTGAAAGAAACTTGGAACATTCCGGCAGAGTGGAGCTTAGTAGGTCAAATGCCATTTGGTGAACCAAACGAACAACCAGCAGAAAGAACGTTCTTGCCTACTGAAGATGTAGTGAAATTTTATTAAGAAATACAATATGTAACGAGAAGGAAGCTGTGCTTAAAAACAGCTTCCTTTTTTGTAGTGGTGTTAATTTATGCGCATTTAGGGAAGAAATATAAGAAATAATACGGTGAGAAGGGAATTAGAAAAATGAATGATGAGAAAAAATATACAGTGGTAGGTACTGATGTTGAGGAAGTAAAGCGTTTAAATAAAAATTCAGGATTAACGTATAATCAAGTGAAAGAAATGTTAGCAAAGCAAATGCAAAAAAAGAAGTAATTAGATTGAAATCTTTCATTTTTTCATTTAGCATTTTGATTGGAGAGAGTTAAGTAAAAGGTAACTCTCTTTTTTGTATAGCTAAGCATCTTATAGAGTGGAGGAAGCAACATGAAGAAATGGGTAAAGGTAACGCTGTCTATCACTGGAGGCATTGTCTTATTAGCGTGTGCCGGCGGATATTACGTGTATAAAAATTATTTTCCAAAGGAACCTGAGCGTATTGTATATGATAAAGAAAGAG
Source organism: Bacillus cereus group sp. BfR-BA-01441 (assembly GCF_022663075.1). Classification (NCBI taxonomy): domain Bacteria; kingdom Bacillati; phylum Bacillota; class Bacilli; order Caryophanales; family Bacillaceae; genus Bacillus; species Bacillus cereus group sp. BfR-BA-01441. Next base: position 34,094 of record NZ_JAKUEU010000029.1, on the reverse strand, counting down.
TGCTACAACCGATACATAATCAGCTTAAAGGAATCAATATAGAAAATGTAAAGATAAAAGAAAGAGAAGTCGTAAATGCGACTGTAGATGAGCTTCAAAAAATGATTGATGATGGAAAGTTGTCATATGAAGAATTAACGAGTATTTATCTCTTTAGAATACAAGAACATGATCAAAATGGAATAACATTAAATTCTGTTACAGAGATAAATCCTAATGCGATGGAAGAAGCAAGAAAGTTAGATCAAGAGCGGGGTAGAAACAAAAATTCGAATTTATATGGTATTCCTGTCGTTGTAAAAGATAATGTACAGACGGAAAAAGTGATGCCGACTAGTGCAGGAACTTATGTATTAAAAGATTGGATTGCAGATCAAGACGCAACAATTGTGAAGCAGTTGAAAGAAGAAGGAGCATTTGTTTTAGGAAAAGCGAATATGTCTGAGTGGGCGAACTATTTATCTTTTACAATGCCAAGCGGGTATAGCGGGAAGAAAGGACAAAATTTAAACCCGTACGGTCCGATTACATTCGATACTTCAGGATCAAGTTCAGGATCTGCTACAGTAGTTGCAGCAGATTTTGCGCCGCTTGCAATTGGAACAGAAACGACGGGATCGATTGTTGCACCAGCGGCGCAGCAATCAGTAGTTGGGTTACGTCCATCTTTAGGTATGGTAAGTAGAACAGGAATTATTCCATTAGCTGAAACTCTTGATACAGCAGGACCTATGGCAAGAACAGTAAAAGATGTAGCAACGTTATTTAATGCAATGATAGGTTATGACGAAAAAGATGTTATGACAGAAAAAATGAAAGATAAAGAAAGAATTGATTATACAAAGGATTTATCAATAGATGGATTAAAAGGGAAAAAGATAGGGCTTCTTTTTTCTGTAGACCAACAAGATGAAAATAGAAAAGTAGTAGTAGAAAAAATTAGAAAAGACCTTCAAGATGCAGGTGCGATATTAACTGATAATATCCAGTTAAGTGCTGAGGGTGTAGATAATTTGCAAACATTAGAATATGAGTTCAAGCATAATGTAAACGACTATCTTTCACAGCAAAAGAATGTACCGGTAAAATCGTTAGAAGAGATTATAGCGTTTAATAAAAAGGATAGTAAAAGACGAATAAAATACGGACAAACATTAATTGAAGGGTCTGAAAAATCTGCTATAACGAAAGAAGAGTTTGAAAACGTAGTGCAAACGAGTCAAGAAAATGCAAGAAAAGAGCTAGATAGGTATTTAGTAGAAAAAGGTTTGGATGCTCTAGTTATGATTAATAACGATGAAGTCCTTCTATCAGCTGTAGCTGGTTATCCGGAATTAGCGGTTCCTGCTGGATATGATAAAAATGGAGAACCAATCGGTGTAGTGTTTGTAGGGAAACAGTTTGGTGAAAAAGAGCTTTTCAATATTGGATATGCGTATGAACAGCAGTCTAAAAATAGAAAATCACCTAGTTTATAAAAGATTATATGAAAAATAACTGCCACCGAAATTATGTTGGTGGATTCCAGTTAAACGAATCTAACAATATGAAAAGAAAAAAAGGATTCTTCTCAATTAGTAAGAAAGATTGTCTATAGGAGTTCATAAAATGTAATATATTCAATTTCCATCCATTGAAGGGGGAGGTTAATTCTTAATGAATGAAGTAAAGAGTTTTTTTCGAAGTAGAGGGTTTCAACGGTTTCTCGTTTTAATAATAGTAGCGCTTGTATTATACGCATTAAAAAGTATGATTAATTTAATATTAATTACGTTTATACTGACGTTTTTAATGGATCGATTTCAACGTTTTATTTCAAGAAAATTGAAAGTAAACCGGAAAATTGTTATTGCATGTTTATATATAATACTAGTTTCCTTTATAGGCACAACATTATATAAATATTTACCTGTGCTGACGATACAAATTTCACAATTAATTTATCAATTTAAACTGTTTTTTCAAAATCCACCTGATAATGAAATCGTTAAATATGCACTTTCGACAATTAATGGGATGGAAGTATCAAAATATATAGAACAAGGTGTAGACGTCATATATCAATCAATAGCAAATATAGGAAAGGTAAGTTTACAAATATTATTATCTCTAATTTTAAGCTTATTTTTCTTATTAGAAAAAGAGCGTATTATTACATTTACATCAAAGTTTAAAGATAGTAAGTTAAAAATCTTTTATGGAGAAATTGCATATTTTGGTGAAAGATTTGCAAGATCGTTCGGCAAAGTAATTGAGGCTCAGTTTTTAATTGCCGTTGTAAATTGTATTCTTACTGTCATTGCATTAATCGTTTTAGGATTTCCACAGCTACTTGTATTAGCTGTTATGATTTTCTTACTAGGGTTGATTCCTGTTGCAGGTGTGATTATTTCTTTGTTTCCACTTTGTATCATTGCTTACAACGTAGGCGGAGTTATGTACGTAGTATACATACTCGTATTCATAACAGTAATCCATGCTCTTGAAAGTTATTTTTTAAATCCGAAGTTTATGTCTGCAAAAACAAATTTACCAATATTCTACACATTTATGATTCTTATCTTCTCAGAGCATTTCCTTGGAATATGGGGGCTTATTATCGGGATACCAATCTTTATCTTTTTATTAGATGTACTTGATATAAATAATGAGGATGCGACTAAAAAATAAGAAATGATAGAAAATCACTAAAAAGTCATAGGAGATAATGAAAATAAAAAGCAATCCAAAATAAATTGGATTGCTTTTTATCTTAATTAAAGAACCGGAGCCATTGTTTCTTTCAATACTTGAACAGAGTGGTCGAATTTTAATTCTTCATCTTCACTTAATTCAACCTCTAAAATTTCACGAACACCGCCGCGATTTAAAACAGCAGGTACCCCGATATAAACATCTTTTTGACCGTATTGACCTTCTAAGTAAGCTGATACAGTTAATACACTATTTTCGTCGTTTAAAATTGCTTTTGTAACACGTAGAAGTGACATACCGATACCATAATAAGTTGCGCCTTTACGCTCAATAATATGGTAAGCTGCATCACGGACGTTTATGAAAATTTTGTCTAAATCTTCTTGATTATACGTGTTGTCTTTTTCAAGCAGTGTTTGTAGTTTTTGGATACCAACGGAAACATGGCTCCAAACTGGAAGTTCAGTATCGCCGTGTTCTCCGATAATATAAGCGTGAATGTTGTGTGGACCAATATCGAAGTACTCACCTAACATATAGCGGAAACGAGCAGAATCAAGCGTTGTACCAGAACCGATTACACGTTCTTTCGGTAAACCAGATTCTTTCCAAGTTACGTAAGTTAAAATATCTACAGGGTTTGTTGCGATTAAGAAGATGCCATCAAATCCGCTATCCATAATACTGCGAACGATTTGTTTGAAGATTTTAGCGTTTTTCTCAACTAAATCTAAACGTGTTTCGCCTGGTTTTTGTGGTAATCCAGCTGTAATAACTACAAGGTCAGCATCTTTACAATCTTCGTAGCTGCCTTTCCATACTCTAGTTGGAGCTGGTGCGAATGGAACAGCATGACTTAAGTCCATTGCTTCCCCTTCAGCTTTTGCCTCATTTACATCGACTAAAACAAATTCTTCAGCTACAGCCTGGTTAATCATGCAGTAAGCATAACTACATCCAACTGCTCCTGTTCCTACTAATACAACACGGTTAATACCTTTTTTCATTTCAAAATTCCTCGCAATTTCATTGATTTTATTATGTAAGATAATACGTCTTACTTCTATAGAGTCATATCTAGTTTATTACATTTTATAAAAGATATTCAAGTATTTGAAAATGTATCCGTGCAAATCCGCGAACAAAACATAGGAATTCAGTGAACCGAATATAATTCAGTAAAATCCTTTGTAAAAGGGGAAATGGCATGGGGAATCCATTAGCAATGGAAGAAATGCTTCATATTATTCATGCAGGGCTTGTTAAAAAGAATAACCCAAAACGGATTACGATTGCAGGTGCAGGGATTTCTGGATTAGTTGCAGGTTCTTTATTAAAGGAGGCTGGGCACGAAGTAACGATTATAGAAGCAAATAACAGAATAGGTGGCAGAGTGTATACGATTCGGGAACCATTTAGTGTGGGTTTATATTTTAATGCGGGACCGATGAGAATCCCTGACACCCATAAGTTAACCTTAGCGTATATTCATAAATTTAAACTACCTTTAAACCTTTTTATAAATAAAACTTTTGCAGATATCATTTATACGAATAACATTCAAACGAGATTGAATGTGTTTGAAAATGATCCAAGTGTACTTGAATATCCGGTTTTGGATAAAGAAAGAGGAAAAACGGCAGAAGAGCTAATGATTGAAGTATTAGAACCAATACTAAATTACATTAAGAGGGATCCTGATAAAAACTGGCTTATCGTTGAAAAAAAGTATAAAACGTATTCGCTTGGTTCATTTTTAATGGAGTATTATTCAGATGGTGCGATAGATATGATTGGGGTACTTCTTGATATGGAAGCTTATATGGGAATGTCCTTAATTGAAGTATTACGTGAAATGATTTTCTTTACTTCAACAACGAAATATTATGAAATAACTGGTGGAATGGATAAGTTATCGAATGCATTCTTACCACAATTAAGGGAACATATTTTAATGCCGTATAAGGTTGATAAAATTATACAAGAAGATAATAAAGTAATGTTACAAGGAAATCATGAACAAACGTTAGAGCAATTTACAATAACAAGTGATTTTGCTATTATTACAATTCCATTTTCAGCGTTAAGATTTGTAGAAGTTCAGCCATACTATTTATTCTCTTATTTTAAAAAAAGAGCAATTCGTGAATTAAATTATATTGCTGCAACTAAAATTGCAATAGAGTTTAAAAGTAGATTTTGGGAGAAAGCGGGACAGTGTGGCGGTAAATCTATTACTGATTTACCGATACGGTTTACATACTATCCGAGTTATGGCATTCATACTCCAGGACCAGCTATCGTTATAGCAAGTTATACGTGGGCAGATGAGGCGTTAACATGGGATAGTCTCCCGCAAAGAGATCGTATTCGGTACGCATTAAAAAATTTAGCGGAAATATACGGTGACATCGTCTATAGTGAGTTTGTCACTGGAACATCTTTTAGCTGGAGTAAAAATCCGTATTCTTGCGGTGCATTTACAGCTTTCGAACCAGGCCAAGAGCTCGAGTTATTTCCGTATATTACACCACCATCTGGAAAAGTACATTTTGCAGGAGAGCATACGACATTAACACATGGATGGATGCAAGGGGCAATTGAGTCTGGAGTTAGAGTTGCATATGAAGTAAATGAACAGTGAATCTCTTATATTTACAAATGGTCATTCTTTTAATAAAATGATAAATATAAATCGTAATTATTACGCTTTGAATACATTTGAAGTAAAGAAATGGATGGTCGGTTGAATGAATAAAGTGGAGATTCATATATTAGGTGGTTTTTTAGGTAGTGGAAAATCAACATTATTACAAAATTTATTGTTAGCAGAGAAAAAGAAGAATAGAAAAGTTGCAGTATTAATGAATGAAATTGGTGAATACTCAGTAGATACAGATATTATTGGAAAAGAGAATGTTTTAAGAGAACTTCTTAAAGGATGTATTTGTTGTACGTTAAAAGAAGAGCTTGAAATACAATTACATTCGTTATACCAACAAGAAAGACCAGATGTAATTTATATAGAAACGACAGGTGTTGCGCATCCAATTGAAGTGTTAGACGCGTGTGTCTCGCCAATTTTAGCTCCTTTTCTGGAAGTGAAATCAATTGTAGTCGTTTTAGATGCAGTAAGGTGGTTAAATCGAAGTATATTAAGTGCAAATGTACAACAGCTATTGCATGAGCAACTGAAATTTGGTAGTCACATTCTTGTTAATAAAGCAGATTTACTAACAGATGAAGATAAGAATACAGTATTTGAAGAAGTAAAGGCAATAAATGATCATGCGAAAATGTATGAGACAAAGTATTGTAATATATCTTTAAAAGATATAGAAGAAGCAGAATTTCCAAATGATGAGGAACACGAGACACTACATGTCAAACAGCATTTGCATATACAAACAATGACATATCAATTTACGAAACCGATTGATCAAGACAAATTATATGAATGGCTTTCGAATTTACCAGATAGTATTTATCGAGTGAAAGGTTTTGTGAAATTCCATGGAGATAAATACCCTCACCTATTCCAATATTCGTTCGGAGTACCAACTTTATTAGAACAAGACTTCGGTTTCCCGACAAACTTAGTAGTAATAGGAGAAGGACTAGATAAGAAACAATTGGCTGAAGGGTTAGAGAAAGTAGAACTTAACTCTAATTAAGGGGAAAAGACTAACTTAAAAATAAGTTAGTCTTTTTGTATGGTCATTACTGAAATGAAACAGTATTTTCAATTGGATTGCAGAATATATATTGATTGTATGTCCGTTTCCATTACATAGGAAGGTGATTATATATTTGTGCCGAATGTAGAGGGTACTACAAGAGTTTTCCATTATCTATCGAATTAGTTAGTCATGATTACGGACAGGGGATTTTGGCGTGTTTGATTCTATCAGAAAGTAAAGTATGGGGAGGATCACAATGTCGATGAAAAAACGTAAGTGGCTAAAAACAATGTTTACTGGTTGTGTTTTAGGTTCGTTATTAATAACGGCAGCTTGTTCAGGAAAGAAAACAAGTACAGAGGATGAAAAAACGATTAAGGTAGGAGTCCTTGCTTCTTTAACAGGACCGCTAGAATCGTATGGAAAACAAACAGTGAACGGATTTGAATTAGGGTTAGATTATGCAACTGGTGGAACTGGGAAAGTAGATGGGAAAAAGATTAAGTTTGTTGTAGAAGATACAGAAACGAAAGCGGATGTAGCAGTTAAAAAAGCTACGAAGTTATTAGAAGAAGAGAAAGTTGATTTTTTAGTTGGATCGTCTAGTTCAAGTGATACGTTAGCGGTTTTACCACTGGCTGAAGAATATGAAAAGATTATGGTTGTAGAACCGGCAGTTGCAGATAGTATTACCGGGAAGAACTGGAATAAATATATTTTTAGAACTGGAAGAAGTTCCTCACAAGATGCGATTGCAGGAGCAGCAGCAATTGCGAAAAAAGATGTAAAGATTGCAACATTTGCCCCAGATAACGCTTTTGGTCGTGAAGGGATTGCTGCATTTAAAGCGGGTGCGAAAAAATTAGGTGCGAACATTGTGAATGAGCAATACGCGGATACAAATTCAACAGATTTTACAGCGAATATTCAAAATATCATTAGTTCAAAACCAGATTATTTATTTATCGTTTGGGCAGGGGCAAATTCACCTTGGAAACAGTTGAAAGATATGAATGTGGAAGCGCAAGGTATTAAAATTTCTACAGGTGCGCCAGATATACCAGCATTAAAAACAATGGATGCATTAGTAGGTATGCAAGGTTTTTCTGTATATTATCACACACTTCCAAAAAATAAAGTGAATGATTGGCTAGTTGAAGAGCATAAAAAACGTTTTAATGGTGCAGTGCCAGATTTGTTTACAGCAGGAGGAATGTCAGCAGCAATTTCTATTGTAGAAGCCTTAAAGAAAACAAAAGGTGATACAGATGTAGTTACCTTGATTAAGAAAATGGAAGGAATGGAATTTGATACACCGAAAGGAAAGATGAAGTTTAGAGAGAAGGACCACCAAGCGATGCAGACACTGTATTCTATCACATTGAAAAAGCAAGACGGTGTTGATTATCCGGTGCCAGTGTTAGAGCGAGAATTAACGATGAAAGAAACAGAACCACCAGTTCAAAATAAATAGACTGAATTTTCTGTTGTTTTTGTATAAAGAGGGGGGACCCTCTTTATACATATTTCTTTCATACTCACGGCTTTAAAGGGAGGGATTTCGTGACACATTTGCTAGAGACGAAAAATCTTAGTGTATCTTTTGGTGAACATCAAGTTATTAAAGATGTAAATTTAACTGTCCAAAAAGGAAAGCTCATTTCTATTATTGGGCCAAATGGTGCGGGGAAGACAACGTTATTTAATTTACTAAGTGGACAGATTTCACCCACAACAGGTGAAGTGTATTTTAAAGGGCAAGATATTACAAAACTATCGATTTCAGATCGAACACGCTTAGGAATCGGTCGCTCTTTTCAGCTTACAAACATATTCCCAGAATTAACGGTACTTGAAAATGTCCGTTTAAGTGTTCAATCATTCGTACAAGATTACTATAGTTTTTTCCCGAGTTCAGCAAAATTAAAGCAACAAGTTGGAGAGGCGAGACGTTTCTTAAAAACAGTATTACTTCATGAAAAAGAGAACGTATTAGCGAAAGATTTGGCACATGGAGAGAAAAGGAAGCTAGAACTTGCGATGTTATTAGCTTTAAAAACGGATGTGTTATTACTTGATGAGCCGACGGCAGGTATTTCGGTTGAGGAAGTCCCTGCTATATTACAAGTGATTGAAAATATTAAGAAACATCCAGAGAGCACAATTGTACTTATCGAACACAAAATGGATATGATACTAGGTTTGTCAGATCATCTTATCGTTTTATTTCATGGAGAGTTATTGGCTGAAGGATTGCCAGAAGAAATTATGAAAGATGAGCGTGTACAAAGTGCTTATTTAGGGGGATTATATAGTGGCACTATTACAAGTGAATAATATAGAAACGTATTTAGATCAGTTTCATATTTTGCAAGGAGTATCTCTTGCTGTTGAGAAAGGGACGATTACTGTACTGTTTGGTAGAAATGGGGCAGGGAAAACAACGACATTACGTTCAGTGATGGGGTTTCACCGCATTGCAGATGGTGAAATTTATTATGATAGTGCAAAAGTGAGTGGATTACCTACACATTTAATTTCAAGGAAAGGAATAGGGTATGTACCAGAAAATCAAGGTATTTTTCATGATTTGACAGTAGAAGAAACTTTCGCTCTTGCTAGGGGAAAAGGTGAGGAAGTAGAAGGGAAAATAGAGTGGATGCTGGAACTATTTCCGGATTTAAAGCAGTTTTGGAATAAGAAAAGTGGGCTCTTGAGCGGAGGGCAAAAGCAAATGTTGGCTATTTCAAGAGCGTTTATTAATAGTGATGGATTATTACTTATTGATGAACCGAGCAAAGGGCTATCCCCGATAATGGTGGAGAAATTAATGGTAGCTATTTTGAAGATGAAAGAGAAAACAACAGTTTTACTTGTTGAGCAAAATTTTATGATGGCCAGTCAAATTGGCGATTATTTTTACATTATGGATAACGGACGAATTGTTCATAACGGTTTTATGAATGAATTAAAAAAGGATAAGGAAATGTGTCATAAATATTTAGGAATCTCTTAACATGAATCCGAGGTGAAAAGGATGGATGTGTTAATCAATTTATTTGTAAATGGGATTTCAACAGGGATGCTCATTTTTTTGTTAGCATCAGGTCTTTCACTTATTTTCGGTTTAATGAGCGTTTTAAACTTTGCACACGGTGGTTTATTTGCATGGGGAGCATTTACAGGTGTTTGGTTATTTAATGTGACAGGAAGTTATATATTAGCTTTAGTTGGAGCAGTAGCCATGGGAATGTTCCTAGGATTTATTTTAGAAAGGTTTCTTATTAGGCCGGTATATGGAAATCATGTTCGACAGCTGCTCGTTACGCTTGGAGGAATGCTCGTTCTTAGTGAGTGTATTAAAATATTTTGGGGGCCAAACCCTATTAGTGCAAAATTACCGTTATGGTTACAAGGAAGTTTTACATTCGGAGGTATTATATTAATTAAATATCGTCTATTTGTTATTTTGATTGGGATAATTATTTACATTGCACTACTACTATTACTCAAAAAGACGAAGATAGGTCTTATGATCCGTGCAGGTGTAATGGATAAAGAAATGGTTCAAGCGCTTGGTATTAATGTAAAAGCGATATTTTCTTTCGTCTTTTTATTAGGGGCAGGGATGGCAGCTTTGGGAGGATTCTTATTAGCACCGTATTCGGGCGTTATTTTCGCCGAGATGGGCATGCAGTATGCAATTTTAGCTTTTATAGTAGTAATTATCGGTGGATTAGGAAGCGTTCAAGGTTCAGCTATTGCTTCTTTAATTGTCGGATTAGCTGGTGCTTTTACAGCGTATTTTATACCAGATTTATCACTTGCAATTAATATGTTAATGTTACTATTTTTCTTAATAGTGAAGCCAACTGGACTTGTTGGTGAAAAGGGGTGAAATGGTGAACAACACATCGGACCGAATTAAAGTATACTTCGGAGTATGTATGCTCATTTGTTTAAGTGTATTTCCGTTCGTAAATGATTCACGGAGCCTGTTAATTTTGTTCACTCAAATCTTCATCTTTGCTATTTTTGCAATGAGTTTTGATGTATTGCTTGGGTATACAGGAATTGTATCGTTCGGTCATTGTATGTTCTTTGGGATAGGAGCATATGGGGTAGCACTTTTATTTGATCGACAAGGCGTATCAATAACGAACTTTTTAATTGGAATAGTAGCTGCAATTATCGTTTCAGCAATCGTTAGTTATATAATTGGTTTGCTTTCTTTACGATTGAAAAGTCATTTTTATGCAATGTTAACACTTGCTATTTCACAGTTATTTTTTGTACTTGCTGAAAAATGGCGTGGGCTTACTCACGGAGGAGATGGTTTTACATTTGGTGTACCAGACGTATTCCGTGATCGTTTTACGTTTTATTATGTAACACTTATATGTTTACTTATCATTTTTGTTCTGTTACGTCTTTTCACCAAATCTTCTATTGGAAAAGTATTAAAGGCAATTTCCCAAAATGAGCAACGTGTTGAAGCACTAGGATATAAAGTGCTTCATTATAAAATTATTGCTAGCATTGTTGCAGGAGTAGTAGCTGCGATTAGCGGTGGTTTATTTGTTATCACATTGCGTTTTGTTAATACGACTGTATTTTCAATTGAAATGACATTAAATGCATTATTGATGACGATGATTGGTGGGGTTGGAACGTTAATTGGAGCAATTGCAGGAGCTGGAATTATTGAATCTCTAAAATATTATTTATCAGAACTAGCTACAGAGTATCCGATCTTTGAACGATGGACGATTATTCTTGGTTTATTGTACATTATCGTATTGCTAGTTTTCCCGAAAGGATTAGTTGGCACGGTTAAGGGACTGAAGAATATGAAACGGAATAAGAAGGAGAAAAGTGCAGAAGTGGAGCAAAATGTGTGAAAAATCAATTGTATAGAATATGAAAATCCCTCTTTTAGATTCATAAAGGAGGGATTTTTTATTAACCAAATAGTTCATCAGGGATTTGTTTGAAAGAGTTTTGAATTGTAAAAAAATGAACAGCTAATTTCTCAACTGGAACATCTTCAATTGGTACCAATTTATCATTTTTAATCGGCAAAAAGGCTATCCCTTTTCCGTCCTGAATAAACTCTTCCATAAGCGAATAAGAATCTAATTGTTGAAGTTGACGCTGAGATAAATTATTTTCTTTTAGAAATTGTATCGTCTTATTTCTAAAAGGACACTTTTTGTCATTACTAACGAAGAAGAGTTCCTTTGAATAGTCAATGATACATTTTTCTTGATCTTTTAGTAAGCCTATAGAAATTGAAGTAGTAAATACTTTTTTAAAACCTGCACCAGAATCATCCTCATAAGTGATGACCATATCAACTTTTTGTTGCTGCAGTAATTTTGGCAAATGACTACTATTTTCTACATATATTTGATAATTCATGAAATTTTCTTTAATACGCTTACTTAAATAATTAGTCAAAATCGATTGTGACGTCGCGATTATATAAGAAGACCCACTTGTTTTAATTTTATCTTTCGCTTCTTCTAATAGAGTTAATATTTGATTCGTGTAATCTAATAAAATGTCACCAGCAGGTAACAAGGAAACACCTTTGTTATCTCTATGTAGTAAAGGCGTTTCTAATTCTTGTTCTAATTTTTTGATTCGCTCAGTTACGTTCGGTTGAACATATCCTAACTCTTTAGCAGCTTTACTAATAGAAGCCTCACTGGCAACAGTTTTGAATATAATAAGATCATTTATTTCCATATATCTCAGCCCCTTATGCACTATCATTATAAATGATACCAAACATAATTTATACCTATTTTACGTTAGTCAATCATCGGTTTATCATTATGTATATAGGATAGAAAGTGAGTGATAAACATGATTGGAATGCAATATAAGGTCATTCTTCCAAAGGATTATGACATGGGAATTATTAAGAAAAGGGTAAAGGATAATGGTTATAAAACTGATGGTTTCCAAGCACTAAATTTTAAAGCTTATTTAATTACGGAAACGGAGAAAGACGGGAATTTTTATAACTGCTATGCACCTTTATATATTTGGAATGGTCATGAAGGGATGAATAAATTTATCTTTGAAGGGTATTACGATAACATTTTACAATCTTTTGGATGGCAACAAATAAATATAGGTGTTCCATTAGTTGTTAATCTAAGTGATGGATTTAAGAAAAGTAGATATGTTGTTGAATATGCAGGAAGTATTTCTCAAAGTAAAACACTGATTGGGACTCAATTAAAAACGATGAATGAAAATGTACAAAACAACGAAAAGTGTTTAGGGAATGTAATCGTTTATAATCCGGATAAATGGGGGTATAGTAGGTTTAATTTTTATGAAGAGAAGCCTGAAATTGCAGTGAATAAAGGTGTTACAGTATATGAGATTTTACACATTTCACGATGAAATTTTGTTGCATATAAAAAAATAAGAAAAGGAATGAAAATCTATGCCTTTTGTGAAGATTTATTATCCTGAAAACATATTAAATGAAGAAGAGTTGGAAAAAATGGGTGAATGTATCCATCTTTCATTAATTGAACATTTTAACATCCCTGAAAATGATTATTTTCAAATGTTCTTACCCTACCAACAAAACAAATTTTTATATAATCCATATTATTTGTTGGAAAGAGGAGAAAAGAGAACAGAGAATATGATTTATGTTTCTATTACATGTGGACCGGGAAGAACGGTGCAACAGAAAAAAGATTTGTATCAATCGGTATCCTTAAAAATTACGGAATATTCCGGCGTTAAAACCTCGGATATTTTTATTACACTAAATGAGACAGCTGCTGAAAACTGGTCATTTGGTCAAGGAATAGCACAAATGGTGAAAATAAAGGGAGAAAAAAATGAAAAATGAAAAATGAACTTATTGAAGTACATATTAAAAAGAAAATGAGAGAAATGGCACCTGCATTTGCTCATTATAGTGAAAAGATATTATTTGAGGAAGTGTGGCGAGATGCCACTTTAACATTAAGAGAAAGAAGTTTGTGTACTGTGTCAGCACTAATCAGTCTCGGTAATACAGAACAATTACAATTTCATCTGAAGCTAGCTAAATAAAATGGGGTTATGGAGAATGAATTGGTTGCATTAATAACACATATGGCTTTTTACGTTGGTTGGCCAAAAGCTATGGCAGCTTTAAATATAGTAATGAATGAAAGGAAAAGTTAAGAATAATGATAAGTAAGAATTCATGTTTATATGAATTCTTACTTATCATTATTTATGCAATACTCTATCGATATATTTATTACATTTTTTCTTGCTTTTTTATCACTTGCGTAGTAAAGTGATAGTAAGATTAACGCTAGGAAGTGATCAAACATGCGTGATAATACGATAGGATCATTAATATGGTTACGTTTAATACGATTTACGAACCAAAGTAATCAAATGTCAAATGAGTTTTTAAAACGTTTTGATTTAACGACAGCTCAATTTGATGTGCTTTTGCAAATACGTACGTATCAACCACTAACACAAATGGAGTTAGCTGAAAAGGTAACTGTTACACAAGGTGGCATTTCTCGAATGTTAACTCGTCTTGAAAAAGAAGGATATATTGTACGAAAACAAGATTGGAAAACGAAAACAATTAGTCTTACAGAGCAAGGAGAAGCGGCTTTAGAGAGAGCATTGCCAGAGCAACTTGCATTTCAATCTTCGTTTTTTGATGATGTATTAAATGAAGAAGAGCAGAAAATATTATATGAGCTGATGACGAAAGTTCATAAGCATAGTGAAAAAAAAGAATTACCGCAAGAGTAATTTTTTTTACACCATCAATTGACTAATCAAGTGATGGTGTAGGTAATACGGAGATAAACTTGACTTACCAACGTTTTTAGAAAAAAACTAATACTACTTTATTAAAGGGGAGAGTAACTATGGAAAAATACCGTATAGATACAAGAAAAGGAATTGAGTTTGGATTATATTCAATTGGTGATCATGTTTTAAATCCACATAATGGGGACAAAATTACGCCAGAGAAAAGAATTCACGAACTAATTGAAACAGCTAAGTTAGCAGATGAGGCAGGGCTTGATGTGTTTGCTGTCGGAGAAAGTCACCAAACACATTTTACAACGCAAGCTCATACAGTTATTTTAGGTGCGGTCGCGCAAGCTACGAAAAATATAAAAATTGCAAGTTCCGCAACGATATTAAGTACATCTGATCCAGTTCGAGTATATGAAGATTTCGCTACCATTGACTTGATTTCTAATGGACGTGCAGAAATTGTGGCTGGTCGTGGATCTCGTATTGGAGGATATAGTTTACTTGGTTATGACGTGAATGATTATGAAGAATTATTTGAAGAGAAGATGGATCTTTTATTAAAAATTAATAACGAGGAACATGTAACATGGAATGGACAGTTCAGAGCACCGCTCGCACATGCATCGGTTATTCCAAGAGCGAAAAATAATAACTTACCAATTTGGCGTGCAGTTGGAGGTCCACCAGCTAGTGCAATTAAAGCAGGACGTGCAGGTGTGCCAATGATGATAACAACACTTGGTGGTCCAGCAATTAACTTTAAAGTGTCAGTAGATGCTTACCGCGAGGCTGCTCAGCGAAGCGGATTTGATCCAGCTAGTTTACCAGTTGCGACAACGAGTTTATTTTATACGGCAAAAAATTCACAAGATGCACTTAGTGAATATTACCCTCACATTAATGCTGGTATGCTTACACTGCGTGGTGATGGGTATCCGAAACAGCAATTTACAAATGCAATAGATTACCGTGATGCTTTAATGGTTGGTAGCCCACAACAAATCATTGAGAAAATGCTTTACCAATATGAATTGTTTGGCCAACAACGCTTTATGGCACAAATTGATTTTGGCGGTGTACCATTTGATAAAATTGAGAAAAATATTGAATTAATTGCTACTGAAATTTTACCAGCCGTTAGAAAACATACAGCAAAATAAATAAAAAAACTGAGAGTTTAATCGACTCTCAGTTTTTTTATTTGTTCTGGAAAAATGACAAAAAAATGAACTTTTAGTCGAGGAAGAGGGAAGTTGTTTTCTATTTTTGAATAACATTATTTCGAGTTTGAATTTTGAAAATACATTTTTCTCTTGACAAAAAATAAGCATTTATCGTGGGTGCTTTCGAGGACATTTTTCCGAGTAAAAGTCAAGCGTATGAAGAAAAAACGATTGTTTTATAGATATAAAAGTAAGAAGTATATTGAAAAAACACATTTTGCTAATGAGAAAAATCTGATTCAAAAAAATGACAAAAGACATATTTCAGACAAAATGATGTCAATAATACGTCAAAAATAACCTGAATTTACTATGCAGGTATATTATACAATTCGATTAACGAATAAAACACTACAGAAATAGTGAAAAGGTAAAAAATAGCATTACAATAGTTTGAAAAACTGAAACTTCATATTTTTCGACAATACATACAAAATGTTTTTGTCTTTTCGTATTTCTTAATAATTGAGTTTGATAAGATTGCTCAATTAACTTTTATTATAAAAACTATGAAGGAAGTGATTTTAGTATGGAAACGCTCGAATTGGCACGAATACAGTTCGCATCAACAACGATTTTCCATTACTTTTTTGTTCCGCTGTCAATTGGTTTAGCTTTTATTATTGCGATCATGCAAACGTTGTATGTGGTAAAAGGGCAAGAGGTATATAAGAAGATGGCAAAGTTTTGGACGCAATTATTCCTTATTAACTTTGCAGTAGGTGTAGTAACAGGTATTTTACAAGAATTTCAGTTTGGTATGAACTGGTCAACGTATTCACGTTTTGTAGGTGATGTATTTGGTCCCTCGCTTGCAATTGAAGGATTACTGGCATTTTTCATTGAGTCTACATTCCTAGGTTTATGGGTATTCGGTGAGGACAAATTACCGAAGCGAATTCACTTAATGTGTATTTGGCTCCTTTCAATTGGAACGATGTTATCAGCATTCTGGATTTTAACTGCAAGTGCATTTATGCAGTCACCTGTCGGGTATGAAATGGCAGCTGATGGTCGTGCGCAAATGAATGATTTCTTAGCCATTATTCAAAACCCACAACTATGGGTACAATTCCCGCATACAATTACAGCGGCAATTGCAACAGGTGCATTCTTTATTGCTGGTGTAAGTGCATGGAAAATTACAAAAGGACAAGAAACTGTAGTATTTAAAAAATCTTTCCGAATTTCTATCATTGTTGGAACAATTACAACGGCGCTTGTATTATTCTTTGGTCATGCACAAGCGCAACAATTAATTAAGACACATCCAATGAAGATGGCGGCAGCTGAAGCGCTATGGAATACAAGTGAGGATCCAGCACCATTTACAGTATTTTCGAAAATTGATACAGAGAAGAAAGAAAATTCGTTTGAAATTCAAATCCCTTATATGCTAAGTCTATTATCGTATGATAAGTTTAGCGGTCAAGTTGAAGGGATGAATCAAATTCAAAAACAATATGAGGAAAAATATGGACCTGGAGATTATATTCCTCCAGTGCATACAATGTTTTGGAGTTTTAGAGCGATGGTAATGAGTGGAACATTCATGCTTCTTCTAGGAGCTTACGGATGGTTCTTATCAAGAAAAGATCGTTTAGCTGAAAAAACGTGGTATTTAAAATTAATGGTGTATGCAATTTCTCTTCCATTCATCGGTAATACAGTAGGGTGGATTATGACTGAAATGGGTCGTCAACCTTGGGTAGTATTTGGTGTAATGAAAACAGAAGATGCTGTATCACCAAATGTAACATTCGGTGAAGTATTATTCTCACTTATTTCATTCACATCAATGTATTTAATTATGGGTGGAATTTGTGTGTACTTATTCGTTCGTACCATTAAGGGCCACACGAATAAGAAAACGAAAAAGGATTATCAAAGCCATGATCCATTTGATAAGGAGGAAGAGTATGTTATCTCTTAATGAGTTGTGGTTTTTAGTTATTGCAATCTTGTTTGTTGGATTCTTCGTACTGGAAGGTTTCGATTTTGGTGTAGGAATGGTTTCGAGGTTTTTAGGAAAGAATGATTTTGAAAAACGAGTTTACTTAAATACAATAGGACCGTTCTGGCACGCGAATGAAGTATGGCTTGTTTGTGCTGGTGGAGCCATGTTTGCGGCATTTCCGCACTGGTATGCAACTTTATTTAGTGGTTTTTATATTCCATTTGTATTTATGCTTCTTGCTTTAATTTTAAGAGGTGTTTCCTTTAAATTTCGTGCGAAAATAGATAATCATAAATGGAAGAGTGCATGGGATTGGGGGATGTTTATTGGAAGTATGTTACCTCCTATCCTTTGGGGAGTTGCGATTGCAAACTTTATGGTAGGTGTACCTATTGATGAGAGTAAAAATGTTGTAGGTGGATTCTTGCAATTACTTCATCCATTTGCGTTACTTGGAGGAGTAATGTTTCTCCTACTATGTATTGTTCACGGATTACAATTTCTTACGATACGTACAACTGGTAAATTGAGAGAACGTGCACGAATTGCTGCAATAAAAATTGCACCATTTTCATTACTTACACTTCTTGTTTTTGCTGGTGTGGGGTTATGGAAAACCGACATTTTCACTGCTCATGGAACAGAATGGATTATGGTACCAATCGGAGCTTTTGTAGCACTATTAGTGTCCACTTTATTAAATAAAAGAAGAAGAGATGGTTGGGCTTTCTTTATGACGAGTTTAACGATCATTTTACTAAGTGCGAGTGTATTTATCGGTATGTTCCCACGTGTTATGATTAGCTCTTTAGGAGCAATGAATGATTTGACAATTTACAACGCAGCATCAGGAGCTTATGCATTAAAACTTATGACTTACTTTGCGATTGCTATTTTGCCTTTCGTTATCGGAAGTCAAATATGGAGTTATTATGTATTTAGACAACCTGTTAAGTCAGACAACGATTTGGAGTACTAATGAAAAGAAAAAGAGGACTTCCGTCTTATCCCGGTAGCCGTATTTTATATGTAGCGTTAACGATTATTAGTATTTTAGAAGCTTTTAGTATTATTGCGCAAACAATCTTTTTAGCACGAGCTATTACGTTTTTATTTCATGGAGAGACAGTACAAACAATATTAAGTGAAGTTGTTTATTTTGGTATCGCGTTTGCAGCGCGTAACATAGTAGTTCGAACATCACAAATATTAGTGGAACGTTTTGCTGAAAAAACAGGGTCGTTACTAAGAAAACAATTGATAGAGGCATATTTCACATTAGGTCCAAGGTATGTTCAAACTGTTGGAACTGGTCATCTGGTTACCTTATCAATTGAGGGGATTGAGAAATTTAAAACATATATTGAATTAACGATTCCTAAAATGATTAGAAGTAGTATCGTTCCAGGTCTAATTGTACTATATGTTTTTACGCTAGATATTGAGTCTGGAATCATTTTAGTTGTAACGATTCCTATCGTGATCATATTTATGATTCTTCTCGGATTAGCAGCGCAAAAAATGGCAGATAGTCAGTATGAGATATATCGTGTACTTTCGAATCATTTTGTAGATACGTTAAAAGGTTTAGAAACATTAAAGTATTTAGGGAAAAGTGAACAGCACGAAGGAAAGATTGAAAAAGTAAGTAAAAGATATAGAAAAGCAACGATGCGTACTTTGCGAGTTGCTTTTCTTTCTTCTTTTGCATTAGATTTCTTTACGAGTTTATCAATTGCGTTTGTGGCAGTTGGATTAGGGATACGTTTAATAGATGGAACGATTATACTATTACCAGCCCTTACAATTTTGATTTTAGCTCCGGAATATTTTCTGCCGATTAAACAAGTGGGAGCAAATTATCATGCGACATTAGATGGACAAATTGCGATGGAGCAAATAGAAGAGATTTTGCAACAACAAAAAGGAATACAAAAGAAAGATTTAAATGAAGATATAGTATGGAATGCCTCTAGTAGCTTGAAATTACAAGATATCAAAGTTAATAATACTGAATCTGAAAAGGCTATATTAGAAGGAATTAATTTTACTTGGGAAGGTAACGGTGCTATTGGTGTTATTGGTGAAAGTGGTGCAGGGAAATCGACGTTAATCGACGTATTAGCAGGTTTTTTATCTCCTTCGAGTGGAAAGATTTTAGTAAATGGTGTAGAAGTTGATGGATCTACTCGTGAAGATTGGCAAAAAAATATTGCTTATATTCCGCAGCAACCTTATATTTTTCCGCTTTCATTAAAGGATAATATTCGTTTTTATGAAACAAATGCAACAGATGAAGAAGTTGAAAGAGTTATTAATGAAGTCGGCCTTCGTTCACTCGTTACATCACTTCCAAATGGGATACACGAAAGAATTGGAGAAGGTGGACGTATGCTAAGTGGCGGACAAGAACAGCGTGTTGCTATGGCGCGTGCGCTTTTAAGTAAAAAACCAATCATTTTATTAGATGAGCCTACGGCACATCTTGATATTGAAACCGAATTTGAAATAAAGCAAGCGATGTTACGTCTATTTAATGGAAAGTTAGTATTTTTAGCAACTCACCGTCTACATTGGATGAAACAAATGGACCATATTCTTATTCTAAATAAAGGGGAAATGAAAGAAAGTGGGACGTATGAAGAACTTTTAGAGAATGAGACATTACATTTTCATAGGGAAGAGAGGGGAGAGAAATGAGTAACTGGGTTAAACCTTATATAAAACAAAATAAAGGTAGAATGACTTTAACTATTTTCCTTGGTCTTCTTGGAGTTAGTTCAGGAGCGATGTTACTTTTTATTTCAGGTTATTTGATCTCAAAATCTGCCCTTAGACCAGAAAATGTAATGGCTGTATATGTTCCTATTGTTGCAACAAGAGCGTTTAGTATAGGGCAAGCTGTATTTCATTATATAGAGCGCCTAGTCGGACATGATGTCGTACTACGTATATTAGAAAAAATGAGAACGAGGCTATATAGAATAGTAGAACCACAGGCGTTATTTTTCCGTTCTCGATTTCAAACGGGTGATATGTTAGGAGTGTTATCCGAAGATATAGAGCATTTGCAAAACCTATATTTACGTACAATATTTCCTAGCATATTAGCGCTAGTTGTTTATAGTATCTTCGTACTTGTTATCGGTGCATTTGATTTTGTTTTTGCACTTATTGTAGGTTGTATGTTAGCTATTATCGTTTTTCTTCTTCCGTTTGTATCATTACTTTTGATGAAGAAACATCATGTTACTTTAAAGCAAGGAAGAAACCGTTTGTATCAACAACTGACAGATGCTGTTTTTGGATTATCTGATTGGCAAGCAAGTGGTCGTAAAGATGAATTTATTAATGAGTATGTAAAACAAAATGATCAGTTGTTAAAAATCGAAAAGAGAGTGAAACGCTGGTATCATATTCGGGACAGTATCATTCAATTAGTAGTAGGTATTGTAGTTATTTCGATGATCATATGGACTGGGAATGAAGCGGCAAGTGAACAAATTGCTCCTACAGTTATCGCAGCTTTCGTATTAATGACTTTATCTGTAACAAACGCGCTTATTCCTATTGCAGATGCCATCGATCGAATACCGTCGTACGTAGAATCTACCCATCGTCTTAATGGCGTAGAAAGTGATAGTGTTTTACATGATGAAACGGATTTGCATGGAGAGAAAGATTATATTGAACCAAAACATGTAGATATTGAACTGAATCACGTATCGTATAGTTATCCAGATAGTAATGAGATTGTATTAAAAGATGTATCATTACAAATAAAAGCAGGGAAGAAAATTGCTATTTTAGGGAGAAGTGGGACAGGGAAATCTACTTTACTAAAATTGTTAACAGGGGCGTTAAGCCCAGTAAATGGACAAGTTGTATTGAATGGTGAACGAGCTCATACGAATCTTTTAGCTAAATATATTTCTGTATTAAATCAAAAGCCGCATTTGTTTGATACGACAATTGGAAATAATGTACGAATTGGCAAACCGGAGGCGACGGATGAAGAGATATGGAAAGCTTTAGAGAAAGCACAATTAGCTTCACATGTTACTTCTCTTCCAGACGGATTACAAACAAAAATGCATGAAATGGGAAAGCGGTTTTCTGGTGGGGAAAGACAAAGGGTTGCTTTTGCTAGAACTCTTATGCAAGAAACACCAATTATTGTACTTGATGAACCGACTATCGGTTTAGATCCAAAAACAGAATTGTCTTTAATCGAAACAATGTTTTCTGCAACGGAAGAAAAGACGGTTATTTGGATTACGCACCATCTTGTAGGAATAGAACATGTAGACGAAGTTATATTCCTTGATCGTGGCCAAATTGTCATGCAAGGTAGTCATAAACAACTTCTGAAAGAAAATGAAAAGTATCGTAAACTTTATGAGTTAGATAAAGGAATATGATTTGAATAAGCAATAATTGTAAAAATAGCTACGCCTAATGGTGGAGCTATTTTTTTGTTAGATTGCAGGTGTATATGATTGTTACGAATTAAAAATGAATTTCATATTATACATATAGTGGAGGGGATGTACATGAAGGAGCAATATAAAATCATTGTTTTAAGTGATGAGTTATCAGGGGAGAGGATTCGAAATACGTTAGACAAAAATAAATGTAAAACAATAGTTCATGTTGTAGACGTTTCAGATGTTGTTCGTATAGAAAGTTCTTTTCAATATATAGTCATTTGGAGAGGGGACGCAGAAAAACTTACAAATGACTTGATAAATAGGGGCGTGCAAAGTTCAAAAATTATTAATTTAACAAAATACATGTATGAATGGAAGGATAAATTAATTTCTATCTATCAAATAAATCCGGATCTTATGTCTTTATACATTTCTATGAAAAAAGCAAAGGGTGATCCGACGTATGAATTGTTTGCTACCGGTTTGTCTTATCCACATTGTGGCATAAGTACGGAGCTTCTCTCAAAAAAGTCAATAAAATTAACACTTCCATCGCAAGATCTATACTATGATTATTTAATAGCGTCACAACTTTTATCAAACAATCATTCATTTCAATATTGTTTAATAGGAATAGCCTATTTCTCGTTTTACTTTGATATGTCGTTATCATCTGAATCATATAGAATTCACAAAGTATATTATCCATTGTTTCAAGATGGTCATCATACTGTAGTTCATTCTCCTCTACCCACTGATGGATTCTCACATCTAAATACTCCGAAACCACTTCTTTCTATTTTTAATTTGCATTTTGAATATATTTTATTAGACGAACTAAAAGATGAATCATTGACGCTGCCTTGGATAAATGCTGAATGGAATACTACTTCTCTTCATATTCCTTTTGAAGAACACGGGAAAATAAGAGCAGCTTCACATGCTAAATTGGCGTATCCTCATACTTTAGATGAAAATAAAATGATTTTTAAGAAATATTTAGAATTACTGTTAAAAAACGATATAAAGCCATTAATTGTTGTGTTCCCTGTTACTTCACATTATTTCAATTGTAGTAGTAAGAAATTAAAAGAAGATTTTTATAAAGTTATAAATGATTTTCAAACTCAATATTCTTTTCAAATTATAGATCTATTTGATTCGCCATTATTTTGTGACGCTGATTTTTATGATAGTGATCATATGAATAAAAAAGGTGCAAATAAAATGTCCGCATTATTAAATATGTTTATTCAGGAACGAAAAGTATGATATTTTGTTTCATGTTTGCATAAAAGTATATAGGCTCCATACAGTTAAAGTAATGTGATTTTTGTGTCGCGTATATAAATAATATGCGAAGAGGTGAGAGAGTTAAAATGAGAACTCGTATTGAAAGAACTGAAGAAATGGTAGAGCAACTTCCGTTGGTAAGTGTATTAATTCCTACGTATAATCGTCCTAGTTACTTTGAAAAGGCGTTATGTAGTGTGTTAGAACAAACGTACCCTAATATAGAAATTATAGTTGGAGATGACAGCACGAATGATGAAACAGAAAAATTGTTACAAAAATACTTATGTGATCATTCAAATATTATTTATATAAAAAATAGGTCAACTCTCGGACAATTTGAAAATGCGTTAATGTTATTTAATGAAGCGAACGGTGAGTATATAAATTTTTTAATGGATGATGATGTATTTCATGTGAATAAAATTGAAAAAATGATGAAGTATTTTTTCAATGATTTAGATAATGAAATTAAGCTTGTAACATCTCATCGTCAAGTCATTGATGATAAAGGGAAAGAACTGCGACATATTTATTCGACTGTCCGTTTATTTGAAGAGGATACCATTATAGAGGGAACAGAATTAGGAAATAAGGTAATTGTGGATCAAAAAAATTATATTGGAGAACCGACAACAGTTTTATTTCGTAAAAATGATTTACAAGAACCATATGGGATTTTTGATAAGAGGCGGTATTTATGTAACGTAGATATAGCTTCATGGTTATCTTTATTAAGTAAAGGAAAAGCAGTATATATAGCAGAGACACTGAGTTACTTTCGATTACATCCAGATCAACAGTTAAATGAATCTAATAAAATGATGGATGGGTTAGAAGATTTTTCACACAGTATTATAGCAGGAGAACAATATGGTTTCTTATCCACCGAAAAAGAGTTAGACAAAGCGATAACTAATTTTCTAGATTATGCAAGAAGGATAGTTCCATCATCAATATTATATACATTAGACTATTACCAAAAAATTAGAGCGAAGAAAATAAACATAGAAAAGAAAAAACAACATATAAATAATAATTCTTCATTACCGAAAGTAAGTATACTTATTCCTGCATACAATAGACCTTATTACTTGGAATTAGCACTCAACAGCGCTTTGAATCAAACATATGAAAATATTGAAATTATTATTTCTGACGATAGTACAAATAATGAAGTCAATGCTATGATTCAACCGTACTTACGTGAATATGAGTGTATTACATATGTTAAAAATGAAACGCCGTTAGTTGCCGAAAACTTTAATAAGTGTGTAGAACTTGCGAATGGGGACTATATAAACTTTTTATTAGATGATGATTTATTTCATCATGAAAAGATCGAGAGAATGATGAAATACTTTTTGACGTTAGAAAATATTTCATTTGTGACGTCATATCGTGAACTGATTGATGAGAATGGAGAGATATTACCACCTTCAACATTAAATATGAAAATCGCGAAAGAAACTACACTTTTTGAAGGAAAAGAATTAGGAAATTATATGTTAAAAAACTTAAAAAATGTAGTTGGTGAGCCGACAACTGTTTTGTTTAATCGGGATTTGTTTGACGGGAAGTTTGGATATTTTAAAGGAAAGGCTTATTCTGCTATTAATGACATTGCAACTTGGCTAGATATGATGAGGAAAGGAAAAGTAGTTTATATGCAAGAACCTCTTAGTTATTTTAGACAACATAGTGGACAAAATCAAAAACAAATGCATTTTATTTTAATGACAATTGAAGAGTGGATTGAATTAATTATAGATGCATATAATAGTGGATTTTTAAGCTCCGAAAGTGAGTATAAAGAGAGTTTATCTTATTGTTTAGAAAATGCGGGATTTATAGTTAAGGATGCAGTAAAAAATGGCGAACTAGATCAAATTTATAATGAAAAGATAAAAAAAGGGTTAAACAAGTTAGTTGCTCATATGTTTGAGAAAGAATCTTGTTATTGTCAATATTGCAATCAACAATTTGAAAAATTTTCACCTTGGCCAGCGCATTATGATTTTCCGAAATATAAATTTGAGATGTGGAATAAAGATACAGGGATATGTCCAGTTTGCAATTCGATGGATCGTGAAAGATTGTATCGTGCGTACATTGAAACGGAAACGGACTTGTTAAATAGAAACTATACAATGCTTCATATTGCACCTGAAGCGAAGTTAAGAGATTGGTTTAACGAGTATAAAAATATTACGTATGTATGTGGTGACTTAGAACCAAAGGATCCATTAATGAAGGAAATTGATGTTACAAGGATTACATATGATAGTAATACTTTTGATGTAATATTATGTAGCCATGTGTTAGAACACGTTCCTGATGATGACAAAGCAATGCGAGAGTTATATAGAGTGTTAAAGCCAAATGGATGGGGAATTATTCAAGTACCGATCGTAATGAATGTAGATTTTATTATAGAGAATGAATTAATTGTAACACCACAATTGAGGAAATTAGCTTTTGGTCAAGAAGATCATGTGAGAATTTACAATCAATCGGGATTTATTCAACGATTAATGAATGCAGGATTTAAGGTAGAATTATATAACATAGCGGAAAAACAAGGAATGAAAAGTGCTAGGAAGTTTGGATTATCTGAAACAGATATGCTCTATATTGTCCGAAAATCATAGGAAGGAATAGATAGATATGGAGAATATTCCTTTTTTACGTGCTTCAACTGTACCTGTAAGTGAGTATTTGGACGAATTGAAGGAAATTGATACATCTCACATATATACGAATTATGGACCTATAAATCAACGTTTTGAGGAAACAATTATGTCGTCATTTTTTCAAAACAGGGGAGCTGTTACAACAGTAGCAAACGCAACGTTAGGGTTAATGGCGGCTATTCAACTAAAGAAAAGAAGAAAGGGAAAGTATGCTCTCATGCCTAGCTTTACATTCCCTGCGACTGCCTTAGCCGCTATTTGGTGTGGATTGGAACCGTACTTTATTGATATTTCAATAGATGATTGGTATATGGATAAAACCGTACTTTTGGATAAAATAGAAGAATTAAAAGAAGAGGTTGCGATTGTTATCCCGTACGCCACTTTTGGATCATGGATGAACTTAGAAGAATATGAAGAACTAGAGAAGAAGGGGATTCCGGTTGTCGTAGATGCGGCGCCGGGATTTGGATTAATGAATGGAGGGATGCATTACGGTCAAGATTTTAGTGGAATGATTGTATATAGCTTTCATGCAACAAAGCCGTTCGGAATTGGTGAAGGAGGGCTCATATATAGTAAAAACGAAGAAGATATACAACGTATTAAAAGAATGGGGAATTTCGGATTTGATAAAAATCGTGAATGTACGATGATGGGGTTTAATTGTAAAATGTCTGAATACGCAGCAGCTATTGGGATAGCGACTATAAAAAAGTGGGATCAAAAATTAAAAGAACGCAGCCGTATTTCTGAATGGTATAAACAGTTGTTACAAAATACTGGGTTAATGAAAAAAGGGTGGAAAGTCCAAAAGACAGAAGCGGTTATTCACCAATTTATGCCTATCATTTGTCCAGAAGAAGTTCGCAATATACAAGTAATAGAAGAACTGAAAAAACAGAAAATAGAAGCTAGATTATACTTTTCACCATCTTGCCACCAACAAGTTCTTTTTAAAAACTATAAGTCTACAGATTTAACAAAGACGAATAAAATAGCAAAACGAATCGTAAGTTTACCTTTATGGGAAGGAATGACGAAAGAACTAGTAGAGCAAATTGTAATCTGTTTAGAGCAGAAGGTGGTGTCGGTAGATGAATAGTTTTTATAGTCAAGAAGAACTAAAGCAAATTGGATTTTTATCTGTTGGGAAAAATGTATTGGTTAGTAAAAAAGCAAGTATATATAATCCGAGTGCTATATCAGTTGGCAATCATGTAAGAATTGATGATTTTTGCATTTTAAGTGGTAAAATCACAATTGGAAGTTATTCGCACATATCAGCGTATACAGCGTTATATGGAGGGGAAGTTGGGATTGAAATGCATGATTTTGCAAACATCTCAGCTAAAACAATCATATATGCAGTACTTGATGATTTCAGTGGAAATACATTAATGGGTCCAACCGTCCCGAATCAATATAGGAATGTGAAAGCAGAAAAAGTTATTTTAAAAAAACATGTGATTATTGGTGCTAATTCTATTATTTTTCCAAATGTAACGGTAGGAGAAGGTACGGCAGTCGGTGCGATGAGTATGGTAAAAGAGAGTTTAGATGATCGGTATATTTACGCTGGAGTTCCCGTAAGAAAAGTAAAACCTCGTCAAAAAAAGATGCTAGAGTTAGAAATTGATTTTTTAAAAAACATTCATTCTTAACAAAAAAGAATGAATGTTTTTTATTTTTATCTCGCTATTTGCCGGGCAGTAAGACCCTACCTCAAAATTCAGCGGAAGTAAAGAAGTTAGGTGGGGATCGGGCTGATAGCCAGTGGGGGATGAACAAAATCCTCACTGATTAAACTTTCACTTTATCCCGCTATTTGCCGATAAAGATTCGACTGGTGAGGGCTAATTAAAGTTTCACTTTATGATAGAGCAGAGAGTATCTTAACTTATTGTGTTTTAAATTTTGCTGACCAAGGCAATACTGAGCCATAGTGAATGTAAAGTTGGAGGGCGAGCGTATATGTTTGATGAGGATGGGATTGTTTTAATTATGGAACCAGCTGATGAAAGAAACTTGAGGAGATTTATTTTTTCAGTGCCAAAGTCAGTGTATGAAAAGAAGGGGCTTACATTACACTATGGAACAGCTATAGGACAAGGATATATGGATATAATTGAAGATATTATAAGCGTACATATAGAAATAGATGTTGTAACGATAATAGGGCATGTAAGAGGATAAATAGCTATTTGAAAAAGGTTATAAACAATTTAGCTAGAAGTTATGTATAGAGAAAATTACAGACAATGATAAAGACGAAGGGGGTCTAAAATGAAAATAAAATCAATTTTATTAGTATTTATAGTTTCAATTGGTTTAATGGGATGTTCAATAGTGGAAGAAGGAAAGAACTCCATAGATTATGCTCAAAAGGCGACAGACTATGTAAATGAAATAAGTGCATTTGCAAATGATGCGCCAGCATTAGCAGAAAAGGCCGTTAATGATAGCGAGGCTCGAAAAGAATTAGAAACGAAGCTTAGTGAAATTAAACAAGATATACCCGCATTCAATGAATTAACGCCACCTGATGTAGCAAAGGATCTTCATCAACAAATCGTCGGATATAATGAAAAGTTAAATACGTTAATTGATACGGCGATGACAAAGATAGAAGAAGGGAAAGTGGATGTAGAGCAATTTAAAAACTCTGAGCTTATGCAGACGGTAGATCAAGTTCGAGATTTGAAAGATAAAGTGCAAAATTTAGGTCAATAGTAAAAAGCTCCGTTTGTGATAAACGGAGCTTTTTACTATTGGATACAATAAACGATTACACCAACGATAATAATCATGTTGCCGATGAGTTTACGTTTCGTTATTTTTTCTCCTAGGAAATACCAACCAAAAATTAATATGATGATATAACTTAAGGATTCTAATGCTGATGCTTGTTTTAATGCCATGCCCTTCATGGCGATAACATTTAATCCGGCGTTAATTACAAATAAAGAGTAGCCGATAATAACATAAGGATTCACATATTCTTTTATTCTAGAATCGTATTGTTGCAAAGTAGCTTTTTTTAATAATATTTGTGAGTAATTAGCTAAAATTATCCCGAAAATAAATAATAACATATAACTATTCATCTTTTGTCACCACCACAATTCCGACGATAATAATAGCTGCACCAAGTAAATGATTCCACTGAATCGTATCTCCAAATAGAAATACTGACCAAAGCATTGACCACAGTATAATAATCCCGCGATGTGAATATGCTTTTGAAATTTCGAAATGTTTAATTACTTGTTGCCATAAAATTGCATATCCGAATAAAAGTATAACTAATCCGAAATAAGCAACAAAAAATGAGATGGAAGCAATGGGGAATTTAGCTGCCCATTTCATGTAAACCATAATGATAGAATATATCAAAAAAGCTACATGTAAAAATACGTAATTTTTAATAGTTGGTTTCATTTATTCACTCTCTTTTGCATATAAATATATATTTATACCTAATTTTTCTAGTGTTAGATATTGGAACGTATTTTGTTTAATCTTTCACATTTCAAATTATATAGTATCATGGCTTTTATTGTAAAACAATAGAAGCTATG
This sequence comes from Bacillus cereus group sp. BfR-BA-01441, assembly GCF_022663075.1. NCBI lineage: Bacteria > Bacillati > Bacillota > Bacilli > Caryophanales > Bacillaceae > Bacillus > Bacillus cereus group sp. BfR-BA-01441. The sequence continues at coordinate 4,728 of NZ_JAKUEU010000029.1, read as the reverse complement.
CATTCATTTTTTCCAAGGTTCTACAATATGTATCGTTTTATTTGTTGCATCCAACTCTACTTGAACACCGATAGGCATGGTAATCATTGGATGTGTATGACAACAATCGAAGTCAGCTAGAAAAGGAATTCTTTGATTTTGAAGTACTTCTAGTAGTATTTCAAAAGGTTTTCGATTTGTACCACAATCATCAAATTGCTCATGTTTTCCAAGAATGATACCTGAAATTTTATCGAATACACCGTTAATTTTAAGTAATGAAAAGCTTCTTTCAATAGTAGCTGCATCTTTTGAACTGTCCTCAATGAAGAGAATGTCGCCTTCTTGAATATGTGGCATATAGGGGCTACCCCAAATTCCTTGTATCGTGTTTAAATTCCCGCCAATAATACGCCCAGTAGCTTTTCCATCAATTACTGAAATCCAATCGTTTGGTCGAAGTTCTTTCTCCTTTGTCTTTTCTTCCCAATTAATAAATTCATCTGACCAAAATAATGGTTGTTTTATATGATAAGGAAGAGAATGATCATGTAGTAAAGTTTCAGCGAAATATTTGTATGTGCAATCAACAAAAGGTTCAAATTCGCCAAAGGAAGGGACGAGAGCTGGTCCATAAAATGTAGGGATTCCTGTTTTGGTGTAAATTGCTAGTAATAAAGCAGTTGCATCTGAATACCCAATCATTATTTTAGGGTTCTTTAGAAAAGCATCATAATCAATATAAGGTAATATTGAATTTGAATTCATCCCACCAATTGTTGACATAATACAAGAAATATTAGGATTTCTTATTAAGACATTTAGCTCCTCAGCACGCTCTTGTATACTACCAGAACGATAAAAATCATATCGACCTGTTAATGAACCTTCTAATATATGAAACCCTTTCTGTTGTAAGTAAGATTTTGCTCGTTCAAATCTCTTTGGTGAAGTGTAGGTTACTGGTGAAGAAGGGGAGTAAATCCCAATTGTGTCTCCGTATTTTAATGATTTTGGAAGTAGCATTTGTATGAATCCCTTCTATTAAATAGTTTATCTCGCTATTTGACGGGTAGCCCGATTGGGGGACTGATTAAAGTTTCGCTTTATTTACGAGATTTTATTATTGAATATTCTTACGTTTCAACATTGTAAGTTTAACATAAATAAATTAAAATAATCATTGCTGTATATGAATAAATATACCTTTTACCTTGACTATATAAAGGAATTGTTGATAAGGTTAAATGTGAGTGTATAAAAGGTTTGCTAAAGGAGTTTTGAAATGAATCGGTTAAAATGGGGAAGGATGACAGTCCTATTAGTCATTATTTTAGGGATATGTTGGTTCTTATTCCAAGGAAATCAAAAGAGCGTAGCGAATGTAGAGGGACAACCTTTGCAAGTGGCAGAACTACCTAAAGCAGGATTTACTGAAAAAGTAGTCCCGCCAAAGTACATCCCACCAGAAATTAACGCAAAAGCAGCTATGATTATCGATGCGAGTGATGGAGATATTATTTATCAATATAATGAAAATGAAGCTTTTGCACCGGCTAGTATGTCTAAGATGATGACAGCGTATCTTCTACTAGAGAGTATACATAACGGGAAAGTTCGCTGGGAAGATCCAGTGAAAATGAGTGCGAAGGCGGCACAAACAGAGGGAGCGAGAATCCCAGTACAAGTTAATGACACATTAACTGTTAAAGATTTATATCATGCATTAATGATTGAGTCAGCTAATAATTCAGCTGTGGCTTTAGCAGAACATATGGCAAAATCGGAGAAAGATTTCGTTCAGCTTATGGATGCAAAAGCGAAACAGTTAAAAATGTCGGAACATGCTAAATTTGCAAATGCTTCTGGATTACAAGAGCCAGATGGAAGTGAAACAAAAATGACGGCTGGTGATGTAGCACAATTGGCGTATCATCTTATAAAAGATTATCCGGAAATATTAGAAGTGACTCACTTACGCCAAAGTCAGCTAGCATTTAATAATATTAATGTTATAAGCACAAACGACATGTTAAACAAAAATAATAAAAGTTTATATATAGAAGGAATGGACGGACTAAAGACTGGATTTACAGATAGTGCAGGATACTGTTTTACTGGGACTGCAAAGCAAGGTGATAATCGAATTATTACAGTGGTCATGGGGACATCAAGTAAAACAAAACGTTTTACAGAGACAAATAAGTTAATGTCGTATGCATTTGGATTAGTTAATTAAGTAAGTAAAATACGAATCTAGATCGCTACATAAGTAAGACTGTTTGTTGTTACTAATTTTAGATAACAACAAACAGTCTTTTTATTTTCATTTTAAAAAGGAAAAAGGGTCTAAATATAAGTGTTATTATTTGAGTTTGTTTGTTGCTGTGATATTATAAAGTTATAAGCTTATTAATAATAAGTTTGAGGGGGCGTAATATGATATATACATATGAAATAGCCTCAATTGAAAATTGGAGGGAATTATGATGGCAAAAGATTTTTACTCAGCAATTGAAGACAGAAGATCTATTTATGCAATTAGTAAAGAGCAAGTAGTTTCTGATGAGAAAATTCAAGAAGTGATTTATCATGCTGTAAAACATACACCTTCAGCTTTTAATTCTCAAAGTGCTCGCGTTGTTGTTTTATTAGGAGAACAACATGATAAATTATGGGATATTACGAAAGAAACGTTACGAAAAATTGTACCTGAAAATAACTTTGCACCTACTGAAGAAAAAATGAATGCATTTAAAAGTGGTTATGGAACGGTTTTATATTTTGAAGACAGTGAAGTAGTGGAAAGCCTTCAAGCTAACTTTGCATTATATAAAGATAATTTCCCAACTTGGTCTCAGCAATCATCAGGAATGTTACAATTTGCAATTTGGACAGCTTTAGAAATTGAAGGGTTTGGTGCTACGTTACAGCATTACAATCCGCTAATTGATGAAGAAGTGAGAAAAGAGTGGGATGTTCCAGCAAATTGGAAACTTATTGCGCAAATGCCATTTGGTAAACCGGTAGTACATGCTGGTGAAAAAGAATTCCAACCGCTAGAGGACCGTGTGAAAATTTATAAATAATTTAAAAAGGTGAACAGGAATATAACCTGTTCACCTTTTTTTATACGTAATAAGGGTTTTTTTGTCCTGCATTTTTCATCTGATTTTTTAATTCGTTTTTACGTGTTTCAATAGCTGATACTTTTTGTAATGTTATCATTGAAACGAATTGAATAAAAGCATAGTATAGCTCTATGTTTTTTTGTATTGGATCATCTATTATATTTCTCACAAATATGCCTCCTCTTTTTATTCCAATAAAACTCCGCATTAATGGGCAGCCCGAGTGGTGAGGGTTAATAATTAGCGGAGGATGTATAAAACCCTTCCTGATTAAAGTTTCATTTTATAAGGGAATGAAACTTTAATCAATTCGCTAAAATTATTGTTTATTAAGATATGTATATAATACTATAAATATCCTATAAATTCCATTATGGGAAAAAGAGAACAGTTGATATAGTGTGTGTTTTCTTTAAAGGAGAAATGGCTTTTGTGAAATAAATCTTACAATTCGTCAAATTATTTCAAAATTGTAGATAGTATAGAAATTTAGTTTTCTAAAAATATTATACTATTGATAAATAGAGTGATTTTTGTCATGATGAAAGTATACGTCATGTAAGGAGCTTTATAAGGAAATACATACTTGAGTTTGTATTAGGTTAATAGAGTTTTTTATAATAGATAGAAAAGGGATATTTTATATTAAAATATTAAATAGAATGTCGAATTTTTATGCGATATATAAGAAATTTGAAAAAACCATTGCAAAAACACTATGTTTAATGATAAAGTTCACATGAAGTTCACACGGATTTCACTTTGTTCATTTAAAATGAACTACGTGTGAAAAATAAAACTCTTGCTAAAAAATGGAACTGGATGAATATTTTACTTTGATAATATTGTAAAGTATTAAAGTTTTAAGTTTTTTTTAAGAGGATAGTAGGGAAAGGAAGTAAAGACAACTTATGAAAAAAGTAATTGCAGGTTTAGCAGCAGCTTCTGTAGCTGGCGTTGCAGTTCCAGGAATGGATTCTGCTCATGCACAAGTTTCAAATGAAGCGCTAAAAGAAATTAATGGACAAACTCAAACTCAAACGACTGTAACTGAAACAAAAACTGTAGAAACAACTTCTGAATTAAAATACACAGTAACTGCTGATGTATTAAATGTTCGTTCAGGTGCTGGTACAGGACATAACGTTATTTCTAAAGTAAAATCAGGCCAAGTGCTACAAGTAGTTGGACAAGAAAATGGTTGGTTCAAAGTAAACGTAAATGGTCAAACAGGTTATGTAAGTGGTGACTTCGTAACGACTGGTGGCAAAACAGGAACGACTGTTCAACAAGGAACAGGTACTTACACAGTAAACGTTTCTTCACTTAACGTACGTACAGGCCCAAGTACATCTCATACAGTATTAGGTTCTGTAAACAAAGGTAAAACAGTACAAGTTGTAGGTGAAGTACAAGATTGGTTTAAAATCAACTTCAATGGTGGAACTGGATACGTAAGCAAAGACTTCGTAACAAAAGGTGGTTCTGCTGTATCTAACGAAACAAAACAACCAACTACAAACAACAATACTACAACAGTTCAAACTGGTGGTTCTTATGTTGTTAACACTGGTGCTTTAAAAGTACGTACAGGCCCAGCTACATACAACGCTGTAAT